>NZ_JBFBIK010000004.1:0-143763 GCF_040685555.1 Sphaerisporangium sp. NPDC088356 | reverse complement strand
TGCTGGTGGCGGCGATGGCGCCACCGATCGGGAGGGCGAGACGCTTAACTCGGGTATTCAAGGAAACTCCTGGGCCTGTCGTGGAACGCATCTTGCGCCCCATGCGTCAGTAAAGGGATAACTAGGAAGATACAGAGAAGATCTTGTCTGCGGTAACCGGATCCGTGGCGATTTTTGGCGTTCGTCCCTGTGTGATCTTTCCGTGATCACCAGATCGGTGGACATCGGCTGTCAAGCCATCACAAGTTCGTGCCATTCGCGCAGATCAGGGCACTGCTGTGACAAACGGTCCACATGTTGCGTGAGTGACCGCTTCGTGACAGCGCCGATCCATGTGTGACGCAGATCACACGACTTCAGGGGAGCCGAATCGGCGGGTGGCTACGTCTAACGGCTCCGCAGGCGTCCCGAATCGGACATAACGCCTATGCGTGCAGCCCTGGCGGCCATGGAACGGGCCAGTGGCCGGAAGGTGTTCTTCGTGGGAACGGGCCAGAGCCGGAAGGTTGCCGCCGAGACGCCACAACGAAAGAAGGGCCCGGCATCCGCCGGGCCCTTCTCTCTGTGACAGGTCTAGACGCTCAGTCGGTCTTCTGACGGGACGCGTAGGAGTACACGAGATAAGTCGCCGTGTTGAAGTACGGAGAGGACACGCTGTCGTTGCGGCCGTCGCCGTTCAGGTCGTACGTGAGGCTGTTCACGCCGTTCAGGTAGCCAATTCGCCGCGAAGGGCTGTACTTGATCAGCCAGGGGCCGCCACTGGCCCCGGCCGTGAAGCCGCAGCCGCTGAACAGGACGCCGTTGTCCAGCTCCCACTTCTGCGTGGAGATCTTCCTGGTGGCCCGGGTGAGGCACGACTCCATCGTCAGGCCGGTGTACGGCCGGCTGAGGTCGGTGTTGGGGCCCGCGGGGTACCCGAACGCGTAGGCCGCGACGACGTACCCCCTGTTCCAGGCGAAGCCCTGGCCGCCGACCTGGCTCTCCAGGCGTCCGGTGTCGACGGTCTTGTACAGCGGCTGGCCCTTGGCGTCCTTCTTGGGGATGCCGTTCGTGTCCTTGTCAGGATCCCAGCGGTAGCCGTGGTGGACAGTGACGAAGGCGTAGTCGAAGTCGAAGTCGCCGGTCGCCGCGTACGTGTCGTTGATGTGCAGCGTGTGTCCGACGTAGATGCCGTACGGCGTCGCCCCGTTACCGGTGTAGGAGGGGATGAACACCCAGGACTCGACCGGTTTGCCCGCCTTGACGTCGTAGGCGCAGTGACCCGCCGTGGCGACGACGTTCCCGTACTTGGCGTGCACGGACGAGGCCGAGCACCAGTACTCGGCGGTGCCCTTGCGGAAGAACACCTTTCCCACCGTCGGAGGGAGGTTGACGTTCTTGGTCCTGACCGTCTTGACCGTCTTCGGTGGCGCCGCTCCCACGAGGGCGGACGTCTTGCTGTTGGGGGCCTTGGTCGTACTGTCGGCCGCCGCCGCGGCCGGGGTCAGCGTGGTCGCCGTGCTGCTCGGGCTCGCCGAGGCGGTCGCGGTGGAGGCCTCTGTCTTGGGCGCGTAGCTGCTGGCGTGCTTCAACCGGTCGGGCGTCCACCAGTCGACGACCTTCTGCAGGTCCGCGTCGCTCTGCGCCATTGGAAGGGTCGTGATGCCCGCGGGGGCCGACGCGGTATCGGCCAGCGCCTGCACGAGCCCCGGGCCCGCGGACAGGAACACACTGGCGGTCGCCAGGGCACCGCAGAATGTGAGCGCGATCCGCTTCGCTCGGGGTGGCATTTCGTACCTTCCAGTGATCTAAAAGAGTGCAGACAACGGTGAAGGGCGATTTTTCCAGATCAACTAACAATCGGCACTGTACTTGCCTGACCTGGATTCACTTCGTTATCGGACAGGTGATCGGGTCGCGTGGACGAGTACGCCGGTAGGGGGCCGGATATGCGGCCGGGCCCCCTACCCTGCCGTGGCTCGCGTCAGCTGGTCGTAAGCTTCCCGGTCCACAGGTTGGCGGCGTACTTGTAGATGCCGTACGTGTCGCTGTTGAAGTACGGCGTGGTGATGTGGTCGTAGCGACCGTTGCCGTCGGTGTCCAGAGTCAGGCTCACGACACCGTTGAGGTAACCGGTCCGCTTGCTGCTCTTGTACTCGATCAGGAACGGGCCGCCGGTGGCGCCGGGCGTGAAGGCGCACTTGATGGCGAGCTGCTCCTCGGCCTTGTACTTGGAGACGGCCGGAGCGGCGGCGGTCTGGCCGTAGCACCACTTCATGGTCTCGCCGGTGTAGGCCTTGTTGCCGTCGAGGTGCGCGGCCGTCGGGTAGCCGAAGCTGAACTGCTTCGCCTTCGTGCTCCGGTTCCAGGTGAAGCCCTGGCCGCCGACGTTGTCGCCGAGACGGCCCGCGTCCACGAACGTCTTGATGTGGAAGAGCGTCTTGTAGTACTTGACCGTGGTGGTCTTCTTCACCCAGTACTTCACGTAGTAGTGGGTGATGGCGTAGGCCGAGTCCACGATCTTCTTGTAGCCGGGGCCGGTGTACTTGTTGTACGTGACCTCGTCCACGATCTCCGTGGCGGTCTTGCCCGGCGCCTTGGCGTAGTTCACCTTGGCATCGGCCGCGGGAGCCTTGTCGTAGTCGTCCTTGGTGACCTCCTTGACGACCCGCTGGCCGCCGGCGGTGCCCCACGGGAGGACGGTCTCGGAACCAGTGGACTTCGACCAGGCGTCGGCGGTCTCGCCGCCCTTCTCGTCGACCTTCTTCTGGTACTCGTCCTTGGTGATCTCTTCGTCCTTGGCCCACTTCGGGCCCTTGTACGCGTCGTACTCGCTCTTCGCGACGATCTTCTCGCCGGTCTGCTTGACGCCGTTGTACACGTTGACGAAGGCGTAGTCGTAGTCGTAGTCCTCGTAGACCGTGAAGTCGTCGTGGAGGTTGACCTTCGCGCCCACGTAGACGCCCCACGGCGCCTTGCCCTGGTAGTAACCGGGGATGAAGACGAAGTTGTCGACGTAGGTGTTCTTGTCGGTGTCGTACACGCAGTGGCCCGCCGTGGCGACGAGGTTGCGGTACTTCGACTGCACCGAGGTGCCGGAGCACCAGTACGGCTTGCCGTCGACCTGGAAGAACACCTTGCCCACGTTGGTGGGCAGGTTGACGTTCTTGGACGTGCCGGCGGTCTTGCCTCCGGCACCGGTGGGGGCCACCGAGCCGGCCTTGCCGTCGGCGGAGGCCTTGCTGGTGCTCTTCTTCAGCTTGGCGGAGACCGAGGAGTCCTCGGAGTAGTGCTTCGCCGACTTCAGCTTGCTGGGCGTCCAGGACCCCGCGATGGCCTTCGCGTCGGTCCCGTTCGCCAGTGCGCCCGACTTGAGGGGAGTCGGTTTGGCCTGCGCGCTGGCAGAGGTGGAGAGGGTTACGCCGATCATGCTGGTGGCGACGAGCGCACCACCGAGGGGGAGGATGAGGCGCTTTGCTCGGGTGTTCATTGAGCTCCTTCTTTGTCATGGGATGCCCGGGAAGGTCCCACGCTTACGTAAAGAGACAGCACAGACCGTACTCCGGCGATCTTGGTCACTAGGCCCTAAACCGGACAAAAGTGGATGTCCGTTACCGGCTTGTTATGAAACCGGTGGAACCGGAGAGATACCTGATGCGTCGAACTTCGCTCTTCGATCATGGTTGGGCGCTTGATCGGCAAGCACACCTGCGGAAGGTGGGTTACCGCTCCACGCCATGCGAAATCGGGGGATTCACATGCGACGTCTCTTCACCGGCCTGACCTGCGCGGCCCTGCCTCCAGGAGTGGGTCCGGTCCCGCTGGTGGCCCTGGCCCTGCGGGCGGCCCTGCCCTTTGCCGCGGCAGTGTCGCTGGGGGCGGCCCTGTCCGTGGGAGTGGTCGCCCCATCCGCGGGCGCGGCTGCCGCTTCGATCCCGAGGCCGTTCCCCGGAGGCCCGGCCGCCCACTCCGCGGCATGGCATCCGGTCAGGGGGATAAGCCGGGCGCTCCTGCTCACGATCGCCCGCGGCGAGTCGGCGACGCCGTCCGACCGTGTCGTGCTCCTGCAGTGCGCGTCGCCCGGCGGCACGCATCCCCGCGCGACCGAGGCGTGCCGGCTCCTCGAACCGGTCAAGGGCGACCTCGGCGACCTGAAGATGTCGTCGGACGCCGCCTGCGCGAAGCGCTACGAGCCGATGACGGTCTCCGCCTCAGGCATATGGGACGGGCGCCGTCTCTACTTCGAACGCACCTTCGGCAACACCTGCGAACTCAGCGCCTACACCGGCGCCGTCTTCAACTTCTGAGGCAGAACATTGATTTTGACGATCAGGACCGGGGCGACTCTTGCTTGGGGCGCCAGGGTCGGCGGCCCTCCAGTTCCACCTCTATTGAGAAGCTGAGGAAGGTTCTCACCAGGACGATCGCGGCGAGGACGCCGACGCTCTGGAAAGTCGGCGAGATGGCCACCGTGCGGATGATGTCTCCGGCGACGAGGAACTCCAGGCCCAGCAGGATCGCCCGGCCCATGGTCTGGCGGTAGCGCCGGTAAGCGTCGTGGGTCGCGCGGCGGTGCAGCAACTCGTGGCCGAACACGCCGCTCGCCAGCAGTGCCCCGAGGACTATCACCCCCACGCCGACGAGGTCGACGGCCTTCCCTGCCGCTTCGACGATGGACACGAACTCCACAACCGCCTCCTCCGTAGCCGGGCTGGCTCGTCAATGGGCGACACGCCGAAAGGCGCCCTGGTGTTCCAGGTGGAGGAATGCCCTTCAGGGGATCCGCGCACGACTCATTGGCTACTTCGAGTGTCAGCGCTTCGCCCTGTCGTGGGGCAGGCCACTCCCACGCCCGGTGGTCAAGGGCAACGTAGCCACGTATGTCGGTGCTGCTGCCGGGCCGTCGGCGGACCTGGTCGTCACCGCACACCGGATCGGCGAGATCGGTACATCGGTGGTGCGTGAAAAGGGTCAGCAGGTGCTGGTGCTCAAGCCGGATGCCGTCTGGCCGGCCGACCCGGCGACCGTCTATCCCGTCACGATAGACCCGACCACCACGCTCAGCGTCACCAGCGATACGACGCTCGGTTCACGGTCTGACTGCGCATCCTTCGACACGCCCAAGGCCACGTTGTGAGACCCGACGGGGAGGTTACGTGCATTTTGCCAACGCGCTTTTCTCTTGGCCCCCCCGTCGCCGTCCCCTCGATGAGCGCGACGCCCACAGCTGTGGTCAAGGCCTATCTGGAAGCCGTGATCGCACGTGATGGGGACACGGTTCGAACGCTTGTGACCCTAAGTACTGGCGGGTAGAGGTGTCGACCCCTGACAGTTCGCTGAACAACTGGATAAGCGTTGGAGACGTGCGAATCAGCGAACCGACGCCAGATTCATATGAGGCGGAGACCTACCGGCAAGTGAAGAGAGTATTCGTAGATTTCACCTTGCGGCAGTGCGAAGCGGTCAGCTTCCATGACGGCTGGAACGCGTGGAGTTATCTCCTAGTGAGGAATAAGGATTCGGAGCGCTGGCGTATCGCCTCTGGAGGAATGGGCTGAGTCACCGTCCCCGCCTGGTTCCCAGGTCGGGTCCTTTGCGAGAGAGACAACTTGCTGGATGGAAGTTCAGCCGGTCTTGGTGTTCTGACAGGGGTTGGTTCGTTGCATGTGGCTGACGTGGGCGGTTCCGGCTGGTAATGGGTGCCCCAATTCGGGCGCGAGAAGGGCACGACTCCCCAGGATCGGTGTTCTCACACAGCCGATCTTCAGGCCCCGGCTGGCCTGCGGACGTGGCCGGTCCCGTGCATCTGAACACCTACGTGCGCCAGCACTGGACCGTGGAGAACCGCGATCACTACGTCCGAGATCGCACATTTCGCGAAGATGACTGCCAGGCCAGAACCGGGCAACTGCCCCACGTCCTGGCCGACCTACGCAACCTTGGCCAGCAGTGCCCCGACGACGATCACCCCCATGCCGACGAGGTCTACGGCCTTCCCCGCTGCTTCGACGACAGAGACGAACTCCACGGACATCTCCTCGCATCCGGCCGTCTGATGGCGCCAAGTTCGTCGAAGAGGAGGGCGCCGCGGCGTGGTCTCCTCTCTTGGTTCTGGAGAAGAGACCTTCCAGGGCGAGCGCCTACGAACTTCTCGGCTTTCGACGGACGGCGGATCTGCGCACGGTGATCGACGTCAGAGGGCGAGATGGGTGCGTAGGGCGCTGTCCAGCTTGCTCAGGGTCGCGGGGTGCAGGCTCCCGATCCGGGTGCCCAGTCGGTCGACGGCGACCGCTCGGAGTTGTTCTGCCTGTGCCTTCGAGTCGACAGTGAGCCCGCATTCGTCGGCAGGTAGCAGGACCTGGAAGGAGAAGACGCGATCGACATTGGAGGTGATGGGAACGACCGTCACCACGCCCCGGCCACTGCGCGCGGCGGCACGGTTGGCCGCGTCATTGCTCACGATGACGCCCGGGCGGGTCTTGTTGGTTTCTGAGCCTCTCACCGGGTCCAGGGTGACCCAGTAGACGTCACCGCGCCGCATCGGCAACGCCGTCACCGGCTGTGGAGTCCCATAGCTCGGCATCCTCGCTCGCGTTCCATTCCGCGAAAGCGGCGGCATAGGTGTCTTCGAGGCCGGACGAACGGAGCCGCTCGATCGCGGAGTGGATCGCAGCGGACCGAGATGCGGCGTCGCCTCGCTCGACGGCCTCATCGAGGAAGGCCACATCCTCGCTGGGCAGGCTGACACTCAGTTTCATACTGCTGATGCTACCATTGGTACTACCCCGGGTTGGCTGATCGGGCTTCCGGGTAGTACCCATGGGGGCATCGTGCCGAGTAGATGAGCACCGGCTGGCGGAACATCGCGAGGTAGGCGTTGCCGGAACCGTCCGCGTACGGCTCGCCTATGACGTCTTCGGCCCCGCCGGCCACGGCGCTCGCCAGGAACGCGGTCACGTTGAGCTTCTGCCAGACGGCCAGATCCTCCCGGACCACGATGCCGATCTTCGTGTCGAACGCATTTGCCCGGTGGAACCTCGAACGCGGACTTCAGTCAATCGAAGGTGCTCGAGCCGGTGGCCGAGGCCCTGGCGGGCCAGGTGTTGTCGCTGGCCGAGCCGTTCAGGGTGGAGTTCGATCCTGGAGAGCTGGTCGGGCCTCGGTGTCCTCGGTAGGCGGTTCGGGAGCCGGTGGCTCGTTGGTCAGGGGTGCAAGGGTAGGCCCTTGAGGGTTTTGTCTATGGCGTTGCGGGGGCCGTAGACGGCGAGGCCGACGAGGTTGAGGGCGTCGGCGGGTACGGCCTGGACGGCGGCGCGGTTGTCCTCGTCGTGGCCGGTCTTGAACATCTCTTCGATGTAGACCGCTGTGGCGAGCCCGCGGCTGAGGGCGCGGGTGTGGACGCTGGTGAGTTCCTCGGCGTCGGCGGAGTAGATGAGCACCGGCTGCCGGAACATCGCGAGGTAGGCGTTGCCGGAACCGTCCGCGTACGGCTCGCCTATGACGTCATCGGCCCCGCCTGCCACGGCGCTCGCCAGGAACGCGGTCACGTTGAGCTTCTGCCAGATGGCCAGATCCTCCCGGACCACGATGCCGATCTTCGTGTCGAAACGCATGTTCGCAGCCTGGCACGGTGCGAGGTGTCCTGTCTTGTACGGCGGTGCGGCACCGGCTCGCTGGAACGCAGAGCGTCGGTCCTTGATCTGGGGGTACGGGCGCGGGAGGCTTGCCGTCGCTCAAACGTCATGCGTATCGGGGGACTCTCATGCGACGTATTTCCACTGGCCTCGGCTGCCTGGCCCTGGCCCTGTGTACGGCTACCGCCGTCGGCTCATCGGCTGCGAGCGCGAGCTCGATCAACGAACCGCCGCCTGTGGGTTCGAGCCAGGAGCCTCAGCACGCGAACACCACGGGAACGAGCCCGGAGCAGCAGGCGACCGGGACGAACCCGGCGCAGTCCGCAACCGCGCCCAAGGCAGAAACGAAGCCCGCGCCCGAGACGGAGGTCAAGACCGCGCCTGAGGCGGAGGTCAAGGCTGCGCCTGAGGC
Organism: Sphaerisporangium sp. NPDC088356; assembly: GCF_040685555.1. NCBI lineage: Bacteria > Bacillati > Actinomycetota > Actinomycetes > Streptosporangiales > Streptosporangiaceae > Sphaerisporangium > Sphaerisporangium sp. NPDC088356. Next base: position 135,738 of record NZ_JBFBIK010000004.1, on the reverse strand, counting down.
GGAGGTCAAGCCCGCGATCGTGCCCGCGGCGGAGGTGAAGCCCGCGCCGGACGTGGAGGTGAAGCAGGAGGTCGTGACCGCCACGAACGCGGCGCAGCCCGCGGTCGCGCCCGAAGCCGAGGTCAAGACCGCGCCCGAAGCGGAGGTGAAGCCCGCGCCTGAGGCGGAGGTGAAGGCCGCGCCCGAGGCGGAGGTGAAGGCTGCGCCTGAGGCGGAGGTCAAGCCCGCGCCTGAGGCGGAGGTCAAGCCCGCTGCAGAACCCGCAGCGGACGTGAAGCCGGCGGTCGCGACCGAGGAGGAGGGACAGCCCGCGGCCGTACCCACGGCGGAGGTGAAGCCCGCTGTCGTGATCGAGGAGAAGCCCGCGATCGCGGCGAACCCGGGGCAGACGGCGCCTGTGGTCGACTAGCAGGCCCGGATGCTCGCTCTGGCCAGCCACAACGGTGACAACAGTGATGGCAGAGCACGCCGGTCATCGGCGGGGGCGAATGTGAGATAGCCGAAAGGGGTCCGATCTTGAGATCGGGCCCCTTCGGCTGTGAGAGGGCCTTCGGGGAGTGGGGCCTTCGGGGGAGTGGGGCTTCCGGGGTGAAGGGGTGGAGGCGGTTGGTGCGGGGTGAGAATGGCGGGATGGGGGACTGGTCGCGGTACTGGCGTTCGCCTGACCGGCCGTTGGAGGCGATGCACGCGCATTTCGAGCGGCACGTCTATCACCGGCACAGCCACGAGACGTACTCCTTCGGCTTCACCGAGGAGGGGGCGCAGAGCTTCACCTGCCGGGGTTCGGCCCACACGAGCGCTGCGGGCATGGTGATGGTCTTCAACCCCGACGATCCCCATGACGGGCACGCGACCGACGAGCTGGGCTTCACGTACCGCATGGTGCACATCGGGCCTGACCTGGTGGCCGACGTGCTGGGGGAGGCGGCCGAGCGTGAGGTCGGACTGCCGCTGTTCACCGAGCCCGTGATGCCCGACCCTGGACTGGCCAGATCCCTGCGCGGCCTGCATGAGTCCCTGCTGGGAGGCGCGACCCCGCTGCGCCGTGACGAGTTGCTCGACACCGTGGTGGTGGAGATGGCCAGGCGTGCGAGCGTGCGGCTGCCGGATCTCGGCGCGTCATTTGGAACCGCCGGTGGACGCGGAGCCGATCCGAGCGCTCACTTGAGCCCGGGTGCAAGTGCCGGTCCGAGCGCAGGTCCGAGCGCCGGTCTGAGTGCCGGTTCGCGTGTCAGGGTGAGGGCCGGGGCGGGTGACGGGACGGCGCGGGTCGTTCGCGAGTTGTTGCATGGCGGGGCCGACCAGGAGATTTCCGCGAATGACCTGGCCACCGCCGCCGGGCGGAGCCGGTTCGCCGTGTACCGCTCGTTCCAGGCGGCGTACGGCATGGCGCCCAGTGACTACCAGAGGCAGCTCAGGTTGCGTACGGCCCGGCGGCTGCTCGTCGAGGGGCACTCGCTCGCGGAGATCGCCCTGATGACCGGCTTCACCGATCAGAGCCACCTCACCCGCTGGTTCACCCGCTGCTTCGGGGTGACCCCCGGCGCCTACCGCCGAGCCGTCGCGACCCGCTGAAGACGCCGGTCACAGCCTTGGGCCTATTGGTTGATGATGATCAGGGTGCCTAGGGGGACGTGGGAGACGGCGTCCAGGCCGTCCTTGGGCAGGCGGACACAGCCGTGCGAGACGGCTTGGCCGAAGGCGCTCTTGTCGGGCCAGCCGTGCAGGCCGACCGTGCCGGGGCCGCCGTCGTAGGTCTGCAGCTTCTCCGAGTGCATGCCCAGCGGGAGGATTACCGGGCTGTAGGTGACCTCGGGCGGGGAGAGCGATGCGAGCAGGAAGGTGCGGCCGAGCGGGGTGGGGGTCTCCTTGCTGCCGATCGCCACGGGCCAGGACCCGGTCTCCTGTCCGTCCTTCAGCAGGGTCAGCCGGCGCGAGGTCAGGTTGATGCGCACCTGGTAGGGGCTGTACGTCTGCTTGATCTGGCCGTCGCCGGTGTGGATCCAGCCGGTGGACCCGTTGGGCCTGCTCGGGAGGAGCACCCGCATCCACTCAGGCCGGGACTCGATCACCGGCAGCCATGTGGGGTTGTCCAGCTGGGACGCCGGCACCACCGCGATCGGCGGGCCACCCGGCTCGGCGTACACGACCTTGGACGCCTTCGGGTGCACGATGAGGCCGTCGCTCACGGCGAAGGGCTGCGGGTCGAGCTCCGCTTTGGCGACCTTCGTCCACGTGGTCGAGAGGGGGAGGGCGGCGAGCTGCTTGGGAGTCACCTTGACCGGGACCGCCGGTTTGGCCGGTGGCGCCGGTGGCCTGGCCAGTTCGCGGTCGACTTTCCTGTTGGTGAAGATCACGAGCATGACGAGGCCCGCGAGTGCCGCGGTGACCACCGCGACGATCATGATGGTTGTGCGCGTGGATCGATGGCGAACGTACATGGAACCCCCGGAAATACAGGCAATCGCTTTATCGCGGTTCGAGGGATGACGGTGAGGTTCGGCCAGTGGGAGGGAGAGGACGGCGCTCGGCGGGTTTGCTGTGAAGGCTTACGAGAAGAGGTCTGGGCCCGGTGGCCGGAGGCTGGTCACGGGAGGTCTGGACTCGGCGGCCGGCGCCGGGCACAAGCGGGTTCGAGGCGGGTTTCGGCGGGCGGCGGCGGAGACGAGCCTGAGGGCCCGCCCAAGCGGATCGGGCGGGCCCTCTGGGACGCCGGGCCGGGTGGATCAACCGGTCACGGCGAAATGCTGCACGACCGGCCTGTGCTTGTGGTGGTGGTGGTGTTGCTTCTTGTGGTGGGACGGCTTCTCGTAGTAGTGCTCCTCGTGCTCCGGGACCCAGCGGTGGTGCCTGTTGTCCCAGTACTCGCGGTGGCCGCCGCCCCTGTCGTAGTGGCCCTCGACGTGTCGTCGAATGCCCTTGTCGATCAGGGTCGTGAAGTCGTTCTCGTGCCTGTGCCAGTACCTGTGGCAGCGACGGCGAAGGTCTTCCCGCGTCCTGTCGCGTGAGCTGCTGCTGCCCCCGTCGTCGTCCCCTTCGTCATCGTTCCTGAAGTGGCGGCAGCGGTGCTCCATGTTGTTGTGGTGGGTTACGCCCGGGTCGTCATCGTCCGTCTCGTCATCGTCCCGGACGTCGTCCTTCTTCTTCTCCTCCTTCTTCTTCTTCTCGTCATCCTTCTTCTTCTCGTCCTCGACCTTCTCGATCAGCACCTGGGAAGTGCTGGGGTCGAAGGAGGCGTTGCCCTGGTAGAAGGCGGTGATGTTGTGCGAGCCCTCGTCCATGCTCGACGTGGAGTAGGTCGCCTGGGCGACTCCTTCGAGCTGGGCCGTGCCGATATTCTTCGAGCCCTCACGGAACACGACGGTGCCCGTGGGAAGGATGTTGGTACCGGTCGCCGTCACCGTGGCGGTGAACGTGACCGAGTGTCCCTTCTTGGCCGGATTCTGCGACGAGGTCAGTGTGATCGTGGTCGCTATGGCCCGTCGTACGGTGACGGCGAACCCTGGCTTCACGGGCGCGGCGGGAAGCAGGGATGCTGCCTTCGTGCCGAGGTCCCGCGGCGCCTGGTTCGCGCTCGCGCTACCTGGTGTCGCGACGAGTGCGCCCATCGCGAGAGCGCCCGTGAGAGCTGCCGTCAGCCATGAACGACCGACATTACGTTGTAGAGACCGAGGGTGACCGACGTCTATCATAAAGCGGTCCTTTTCTTTTTGCAGTTCAAAGTAAAGGAGCACCTCGATGCTGGCGCGCCTGCATATCCGACCCTACGCATGGTCGACCTCAATACCGTTGTCCGACATGCGGGAGATTCGCGCTACCAGGGAGTTAATTGCAAAGAATATAAGGTAACTACTCGGCCTTTTATCGTGATAAGTCGGGCGGTCGTCTCGGGGCCATGCGGGCTGGAAGCCCTGCCAGGACGGGGAAAGCGCGTCGGGTGAAAAGCCGGTGAGCGCACTTCAGTGATTCAGCTCGGACGCTCGTATTTATTTTGGTGTCGGCGTGTCGTCGGAGCGTTGTGTGATGGTTTGACTAAACTTGCGGCCTTGCTCCGGTAACCGCCGTAGGCGCGGTTCATCGCGCGCAACGAAGTCCAATGTTGCCAAGGCGTGCTATCCCCGAATTTGGAGTGGTTCGCCGGATTCATCCCCGGCGGCCCGTCGTGGATGGCGCGGCCTGGAGAGGGTGGGGTCGGCGGGCGGTCCGGGGCGCGGGGATAGGGTTCCGCCATGTTCGCCGTAACGTGCACACGTACCGACCCCGACAACCCTCTCGCCGGGCTCACGCTCGGTGAGCACCCCGAGCCGAAGCTCCTCGACGGGTGGACCACGGTGACCGTCAGGGCCACGGCCCTCAACCATCACGACCTCTGGACGCTCAAAGGAGTCGGCATCCGCCAGGACCGGCTGCCCATCGTCCTCGGCTGCGACGCAGCCGGAGTCGACGAGGACGGTAACGAGGTCGTCGTCCACTCGGTGATCGGCACTCCGGTCAACGGGGACGAGACCCTGGACCCCAAGCGCTCGCTGCTGTCCGAGACCTACGACGGCACGTTCGCCGAGAGGGTGGCGGTGCCGCGCGGCAACCTGGTGCCCAAGCCGGCCGCGCTGTCGTTCGAGGAGGCGGCATGCCTGCCCACGGCATGGCTGACCGCGTACCGGATGCTGTTCGAGAAGGCGGAGCTGGAGCCGGGGTCGACCGTGCTCGTCCAGGGGGCCGGCGGCGGCGTGGCCACCGCGCTCATCGCCCTCGGCCGGGCGGGCGGCTACCGCGTGTGGGCGACGAGCCGCTCGGAGGACAAGCGCGCCAAGGCGCTCGAACTCGGTGCCGACCAGGTGTTCTCACCCGGCTCCCGGCTTCCCGAGCGGGTGGACGCCGTGATGGAGACCGTCGGGCAGGCCACCTGGGATCACTCGCTCAAGTCCCTGCGTCCCGGTGGCCGGATCGTCGTCTCGGGCGCCACCAGCGGCGCGGTGCCGCCGGCCGACCTCAACCGGGTCTTCTTCCTCCAGCTCTCGGTGGTCGGCTCCACGATGGGTACGCGCGACCAGCTCCGCCGGCTGACCACGTTCCTGGAGCAGACCGGCGTACGTCCCGTCGTGGACCGGGTCGTGCCGCTGGACCACGCCGACGAGGGCTTCGCGGCGCTCCACCAGGGCGACGTCTTCGGGAAGATCGTCTTCACGGTGGCCGGGAAGTAACCGGCGAGAGGGGGGATGGGCGGCTACGGTCCGACGGCCGCCGCCGCGTCCCCCCGGCTTCCGGGATCGAGCCGCGGGACGCACCGCTGGGCCGGTGGGGAGTCGAGCTGCGGGGCGAGCCGGAGCAGGGGTGGCCGGAAGCCGTACAGGATCATCATCGGAGCGCGGAGCGGATCCGGGTCGCGGCCTCGTAGAGCGTGTCGTGAGCGGTCGCCAGAGCCTCCTCGGTCACCGAGGACGCCGCCGCCGCGCCACGGACCTCCTCGACGAACTCGGCCAGCATCTGCCCGAGCTCGGCGTCACGGTCGCGGGACCCGCGACCCTGCCAGGTGTCGCCCCACACGCCTCGGAGCCAGTCCTCCCTCCAGCGCTGGCCCTCTTCCTTCCACGCTTGCTTCTGGCGCTGGAACTCCTGCTTCTGCTCCTGCCACGCCTGCTTCTGCTCGCGCCAGGCCTGGCGGTAGTCGTCCTTGGCGGCGCGGAGGTCCTCCTTGGCCTGGCGCTGCTCCTCCTTGGAGCCGTGGCGCACGTCACGGGCCGCCTGGGTGAGCTCGTCGCGCAGCGACCGCACGGTGTCGCGCACGTCCTCCTTGACCTCGCGGGCGATGTCGCGGACCGACTGGGAGATCTCCTGCTCCAGCTCGGCCAGCTCGTCCATACGGGCCTCCAGCTCGGCCCGGCCCCTCTCGGTGATCGTGAAGATCTTCTTGCCCTCGACGACCTGGTGGGTGACCAGTCCCTCCTCCTCCAGGCGGGCCAGCCGGGGGTAGATCGTGCCGGGGGAGGGCGAGTACACGCCGAGGAAACGGTCCTGCAGAAGCCGGATCACCTCGTAGCCGTGTCGCGGGCTCTCTTCGAGCAGCTTCAGCAAGTACAGCCGGAGCCTTCCATGGGCGAAAACCGGGCTCACTGGTCTCTCCTCAGAAGCGTCACATCGGCCGACACGGTGGTGGCGGACAGGGAGGCCATCCCCCCGCCGATGCGGCCGGACACGGACTTGGCCCCCGGACGGCTGGAGTTCTCCAGGCCGGAGAAGGCGCTGTGCAGCCGGCCGGACGTCGAGCGCAGGTGCACGTCGGTGTCGACCGCGTGCGGCAGCCGTACGACGATGGCGCCGGACACGCTGTGCAGGGTGACGTGGCCGGTCGGCGGCAGCTCCAGGTCGGCGGTGATGCGGCCGGACACCGTGTTGGCGCGCAGGCGACGCGGGGTGCCGCCCGCGACGGTCAGCTCGCCGGCCACGCTGGTGAACGAGAGGTCGCCGGCGAGGCCCCTGCTCTCGACCGCGCCGGACACCGTCTCGGCCTCGATCTCGCCGCTCACCCCGTCGAGCACGATCTCGCCGGACACGCTCTTGACGTTGGTGTGCCTCTCGAAGCCGGCGACCACCGCCGAGGCGGAGATCACGCCCGCCTGGACCCGGCAGTCCTTCGGGACCGTGAGCGTCAGCGTGGTCTCACGGCGCCCCGGCCGCAGCCAGCCGAGGATGCCGTCCCAGGTCAGGTCCTTGTACGCGACCGTGAGGCGGCCGTTCTCATCGTGCTCCACCATGAGCGGGGGTGTCCCGATGTCGCTGACCTCCAGGCTCGGTGGCCCATCGCTCGCGAGCACGGCCAGGCGGCCGGCCACGATGCGCACGCTCAACGAGCTCACTGCGCCGAACGTCAGCTGTTCGGGCTTCTCGATGGTCCATTTGGGCATGGTCTCGCCCTTCGACGGCGTTATCGGCTACCTTGCATACAACACGATATATCTCGTCTTCCAGAAGTCAAGATGTATCGCGTTTCTGCGCCGACGGTACGAGGGTGTTCCGTGGATCAGTCGTCGTCCTGGTCGTCGAGCCGGGCGAGCCAGGTGGCGAGGCGCTCCACGGGCGTCTCGAACTCCGGGTTCAGGTCGACGAACTCGCGCAGGCGCTCGGCCAGCCACGTCATGGCGACCTCCTCCTCGCCCCGCCGCTCGACGAGCTCTTCGATTCCCTTGTCAGTGAAATACATCACATCTCCATGGCATAACAGGACATATGAGGAAGTCCCCCACAGAACCACCCTGTGGGGGACTTCCTTCCTACCGGTAACCCGCTTCTCGGCTAGCCGAGGCTGGCCGTGGTGATCTGCTCCAGCTCGGCGTCGTGGGCGGCGTGCGAGCCGACCGCGGGCGACGAGTTGGCCGGGCGCGACACCCGGCGCAGACCACGGCCCCCGAGCACCTCGGGGTCCTCGGTGAGCTTCAGGGTGAGATAGGGCCACGGGCCCATGTTGATCGGCTCGTCCTGTGCCCAGACCAGCTCGGTGTCGAGGCTGTAGCGGGAGAGCTCGGCCCGCAGCTCCTCGGCCGGGAACGGGTAGAGCCGCTCCAGCCGCACGATCGCCACGTCGGTGCGCTCCTGCTTGTCCCGGGCGGCCGCCAGGTCGTAGTAGACCCTGCCGGAGCAGAGCACCACGCGCCGGACGTCCGACGGGTTGACGGTCGAGTCGCCGATCACCGGGCGGAACGCGCCGGAGGTGAACTCGGCGGTCGCGGAGGCCGCCGCCCGGAGCCGCAGCAGCGACTTCGGCGTGAAGACGATCAGCGGCTTGTGACGGCCCGACAGCACCTGCCAGCGGAGCAGGTGGAAGTAGTTCGCCGGGGTGGTCGGCTGGGCCACGGTCATGTTGTCCAGCGCGCACATCTGCAGGAACCGCTCGATGCGCGCGGAGGAGTGGTCGGGACCCTGTCCTTCGTAGCCGTGTGGCAGCAGCAGGACCAGGGAAGAGCGCTGGCCCCACTTCTGCTCGCCCGCGGAGATGAACTCGTCGATGATCGACTGGGCGCCGTTGGCGAAGTCGCCGAACTGGGCCTCCCAGGCGACCAGGGCATCCGGGCGCACGACGCTGTAGCCGTACTCGAAGCCCATCGCCGCGAACTCCGACAGCAGGGAGTCGTAGACGTAGAACTTCGTGGTGCCCTCGTTGAACGACTTCAGCGGCGTGTGGTCCTCACCGGTGACCCGGTCGACCAGCACGGCGTGCCGCTGGCCGAAGGTGCCACGACGGGAGTCCTGCCCGACCAGGCGGACCGGGTGGCCGTCGATCAGCAGAGAGCCGAAGGCCAGGGTCTCGCCCATGGCCCAGTCGATGGAGTCCTCGGTGACCATCTGGCCCCGGCGCTGCAGCAGCGGGGACAGACGCGGGTGGACCGTGAAGCCGTCGGGGAGGTTCAGCTGGGTCTCGACGACCCGCTTCACCGTCTCCTCGCTGATGGCGGACGCGGTGTCGTTGTGCGACCACGGCACCACCTCGCCAGGGGCGGGCTTGACGACCGCACCGGGCTCCAGAGGCTTCTTGCCGGCCTCGCGGGTCTCGGTGAAGGCCCGCTCGAGCTGCTCCTGGTAGTCGCGCAGCGCCTGCTCGGCCTCGTCGACCGTGATGTCGCCACGGCCGATCAGCGCCTCGGTGTACAGCTTGCGGATGGACCGCTTGGCGTCGATCAGGTCGTACATCAGCGGCTGGGTGAAGCTCGGGTTGTCGGTCTCGTTGTGACCGCGGCGGCGGTAGCAGACGAGGTCGATCACGACGTCCTTGCGGAACGTCTGGCGGTACTCGTAGGCGAGCCTGCCCACCCGGACGACGGCCTCGGGGTCGTCGCCGTTGACGTGGAAGATCGGCGCCTGGATCATGCGGGCCACGTCGGTCGCGTACACGCTCGATCGCGACGAGGCCGGTGAGGTGGTGAAGCCGACCTGGTTGTTGACCACGACGTGCACCGTGCCACCGGTGCGGTAGCCGCGAAGCTGCGAGAGGTGCAGCGTCTCTGCCACCACGCCCTGGCCGGCGAAGGCCGCGTCACCGTGCACCAGCACGGGAAGGACGGTGAAGCCCTCCTCGCCGCGCTCCAGCAGGTCCTGCTTGGCGCGCACGACGCCTTCGAGGACGGGGTCGACGGCCTCCAGGTGCGAAGGGTTGGCCACGACCGAGGTCGCGATCGTGTTGCCGCCGGGGGCGGTGAAGTCGCCGCCGGCGCCGAGGTGGTACTTCACGTCGCCGGAGCCGTGGGCGCTGCGCGGGTCGAGGTTGCCCTCGAACTCGCCGAACACCTGGGCGTACGACTTGCCGACGATGTTCGCGAGGACGTTCAGGCGGCCCCGGTGGGCCATGCCGATCACGACCTCGTCGAGCTGCTCGTCGGCCGCCGCGCTGATCACCGAGTCGAGCAGCGGGATCAGCGACTCGCCGCCCTCCAGCGAGAAGCGCTTCTGCCCGACGTACTTGGTCTGCAGGAACGTCTCGAACGCCTCGGAGGTGTTGAGGCGGCGCAGGATGTGAAGCTGCTCCTCCCGGCTCGGCCGGGCGTGCGGCTTCTCGACCCGCGACTGGATCCAGGCCCGCTCCTCGGGGTTCTGGATGTGCATGTACTCGATGCCGACCGTGCGGCAGTAGGAGTCGCGCAGCACGCCCAGGATGTCGCGGAGCTTCATCAGCGGCTTGCCGCCGAAGCCGCCCGTGGCGAACTCGCGCTCGAGGTCCCACAAGGTGAGGCCGTGGGACTTGATGTCGAGGTCGGGGTGCTTGCGCTGGTTGTACTCCAGCGGGTCGGTGTCGGCCATGAGGTGGCCGCGCACGCGGTAGGCGTGGACCAGCTCGATGACGCGGGCAGACTTGGCCACGTCGTCGTCGTGGGTGGCCGAGATGTCCTTGACCCAGCGGACCGGCTCGTAGGGGATGCGCAGCGCCTGGAAGATCTCGTCGTAGAAACCCTCCTCGCCCAGCAGGAGCTGGTGGATGCGGCGGAGGAAGTCGCCGGACTGGGCGCCCTGGATGATGCGGTGGTCATAGGTGCTCGTGAGCGTCATGACCTTGCTCACCGCGAGCCGGTTGAGCGTCTCGGTGGAGGCGCCCTGATACTCGGCGGGGTACTCCATCGCGCCGACGCCGATGATCGTGCCCTGCCCCTGCATGAGGCGGGGGACCGAGTGCACGGTGCCGATCGTGCCGGGGTTGGTGAGGCTGATGGTGGTGCCGGCGAAGTCGTCGACACCTAGCTTGCCGCCGCGGGCCTTGCGGACGATGTCCTCATAGGCCGTCCAGAACTGGCGGAAGTCCATCGACTCGGCGCCCTTGATCGACGGCACGAGGAGCTGGCGGGTGCCGTCGCTCTTCTGCACGTCGATCGCGAGGCCCAGTCCGACGTGCTCGGGCTTGATCAGTGTCGGCTTGCCGTCGACCTCGGCGTAGGAGTAGTTCATGTCCGGCATCGAGGCGAGCGCCTTGACGATCGCATACCCGATGAGGTGGGTGAACGACACCTTGCCGCCGCGCCCGCGCGACAGATGGTTGTTGATCACGATGCGGTTGTCGATCAGCAGCTTCGCCGGGACCACGCGCACGCTGGTGGCCGTGGGGACCGCCAGGCTGAGATCCATGTTGGCCGCCGTGCGCGCGGCGGCGCCGCGCAGGCGTACCTCCTCGGCGCCCGACGGGGTCGCCGCGGCGGGCTTGGCCTTCTCGGCCTGCGAGCTCGGTGCCGGAGTCGTCGCCTTGGGTGCGGCCTTGGGTGCGGCCTTCACCGGTGCGGCCTGCTTGGGGGTCGGTGCGGTGGTGACCCCTGGAGCGGCGGCGTCGGCCGTCGCGCCGTTGGACCCAACCGGCGCCGACGCCCGGCTCGTACCGGATTCGGGGTTGTAGTCAGCGAAGAAGTTCCACCAGGCGCGGTCGACAGACTCCGGGTCCTGGAGATACTTCTGGTACAGCTCGTCGACAAGCCACTCGTTCTGTCCAAAGTTGGTGAGTGGGTTTGTCCGCGACGACTCAGACGACACGGCGGAAATCGCCCTCTTCCGCAGATCGGCGTTGTTGATTAGAGAACCTGTCCAAGGCTACTCGCCCAAATAAGTGGCGTGTGCGGTCTCGGCCGGGCTCACCGCCCGATCATCCCAGGACCGTTCAAACTGGTCACGCCCGGGTAGCCCGTCCGGGGGGTGAGGGCATGCTTACCTGCGGCCTCCTACGTGGCCGGACCCACCACCCGCGCCTCGACGCGGACGGCGGGGCTGATCTCCCGGAGCAGCCCGGACAGCTCGTCTCCGGCCGCTGAGAGCTCCTCCAGCGACATCGGCGCGAGCCGTTCGAGCAGGAAGAGCGCGTCCACGGTGTCCTCGGTGATGCGGGTGCGGACGCACTGGCGCCAGTTCCACCTGCGGCAGGTGACCCCCCGGTCGTCCCGCCAGACCACCTCGCCGATCTCCGGGTGGTCGATGATCGTCTCGCCCTTCTCGACCGCGTCGAACGGCTCGTCGCCGCTCGCGCGCACGAGCCTGGCCGTGCCCTCGTAGTGCGCGAGGTCCTCGCCGCCGATGGGCAGCGCGTGGCGGATGCTGACCGCGTTGTACGCGTCCACGACGAGGTTGATCTCGGGAGGGGGCATCCGGCGCACCAGGGCGTCCACCGACGGGCGGGTGCGCTGCGGCTTGGCGCCGAACGCGCGGTAGGCGTCCTGCCAGGCGACGATCTTCTCGTCGTCTGGCCGGACGGCCTTCGCCGCCGCCTCGGCCAGCCAGCCTCGGGAGTGGTCGTCGGAGGGCCCGTTGCGCAGCCCGTACGCGCCGATGACCAGCACCCTGAAGTCCGGCCGCAGGTCGGTGACAGCCTTGTCTATCCAGATGCCTTCGATCATGGCGCATACCCTAACCGGGGCTCTGGGCCCCAAGAGCACGGCGCGGGCCGGCCACCCCCCGGGGGCCGGCCCGTGTCACGCGGTGCTCAGGCGCAGGCGGCGCCGTTGAGGGTGAACAGCTCGGGCGCCGGGTTGGCGCCGGGAGCGCTCTTGCCGTTGAAGCCGAACGTCACCGACTGCCCCGGCTTGATCTTGGCGTTCCAGCCGAGGTCCTTCGCGGTCACCGTCGCGCCGCTCTGGGCGAGGTCGGCGCTCCAGAAGCCGTCGGTCTTCTGGCCGCTGAGGAAGGCCCACTTCAGCGTCCATCCGTCGATCACCGCTGAACCGGTGTTCTTCACCGTGACCTGGGTGGTGAACCCGGCGGGCCACTCCCCGTGGATCGTGTACGTCACGTGGCACTTCCCGGGCGCCTTCACGGTGCCGTCGCCCTGGCCGGCGACGAACGCCGAGATCCACGACAGCGGCGAGTTCCAGTTGATCGTCAGCTCGTTGGTCGCCCAGGAGTTGATGTCGTCGATGTAGCAGAACTGCGGCTTGCAGCCCTTGAGCTTCTCGGCCGCCAGCGGGTCCTGGATGCCGGAGTTCGCGCCGCCCGCGAGGGTGCCCTTGGGCGGGTTCGGCAGGGTGGCGTCGAGCTGGTGGGAGTACCACCGGGTGTGCTGGTTGTGCGAGGCCACCTCGCCGTAGCCGGTGACGTACGACTGGTTCAGGGCGTTGCGGCCGAAGATGTAGTCGATGCCCTGGAGCACCCCGTCGCGGTACTTCTGGGTGCCGGTGATGTCGTACGCCGCGGCCATCACGATCATGCTGTTCAGGATCTGGCTGTTGGAGCCCCAGTCGTAGCTCGTCGCGTCGTACGGCAGGCCGTACGGGTGCGCGGTGAGCGCCGCCACGTACTTGTCGGCCCCCTGGGCCACGGACTGCCGCACCTGGTCGCGGCCGGGCAGGCCGTTGGGCACGGTGGCGAGGTCGAGCCGGCCGAGCGGGGCGACGTTGCCCCAGTCGAAGCCCTTCGGGCCCCAGACGTCGGCGGTGTGCAGCGGCGAGGCCAGCACGTAGTCCTTGAACTCCTTCTCGCCGGTGGTGATGTAGAGCTCGGCGGCGGCCCAGTAGAACTCGTCGCTGACGTTGGCGTCGTCGTAGGTCCCGCCGCCGGTGCCGTCCGAGGGGGAGGCGAGCCTGGCCGGGTTCGCCTTGGCGGCGGCCCAGGCCTTGCGGGCGGCGGTCAGGTTCCTGGCCGCGAACGCCGCGTCGTACGGCGCGTACAGCCGGGCCGCCTGGGCGGCGGTGGCGGCGAGGTTGAGGGTCGCCGCCGTGGACACCGGGTGCAGCTCGCGCTTCTGGGCGTCCAGGTGGGGGAGCAGCGGCAGGCCGGTCCAGTTCTGGTCGTGGATCTTGTGGTGGGCCATGCCCGCGAACGGCTTGCCGTCGGGGACCTGCATCTTGAGCAGGAACTCCTGCTCCCAGCGGGCCTCGTCGAGGATGTCGGGGACGCCGTTGCCGCTCTCGGGAATGGTGAGCGTGCCATCCGTCAGCGACCTCGCCGTCGCGGCGTTCTTGGTGCGCTCGAACTCGCCCATGAGCTGGGCGACCGAGATGCCGCCGTTCACGACGTACTTCCCGTGGTCGCCCGCGTCGTACCAGCCGCCGGAGACGTCGAGGGAGTAGTCGCAGACGCCCGGCTGGCAGGGCACGTTCGTGTCGCCCTGGTTCGGGGCGACCCCGGCGTGGCCGGCGGGCCTGGCGTATCCCGGCCGCAGTCCGTCGAGGATCGCGATGCCGCTCCGCTGCGGGTAGTAGAACTTCAGCGCGTCCGTGCCGAGCTGCTCATAGGCGGTCCCGCCGATGTCGAACGGCCGGCTGGTCTCGCCGTCCGCCGAGAGCGTGTAGCCGGTGCCCGCCTTGGTGTAGGACCCGAAGTCGATCGAGTGGACGTTCTGCCCCGAGCTGGCGTCCACGCCGCGCGGCGCGGTGTTCCCGGAGGCGACCACGTGGCCGCCGCCGTTCTTGAGCTGCCAGGGCAGGGTGGTCGTGGCGTCGGTCACCACGGTCGCGTTCTTCGGGCCCTTGGGCAGGTAGGCGACCTGGTTCACGCGGACCCTCGGGCCGGTGTCGGGCTTGTAGACCTCGGGCTCGGCCCCGCCCTTGAGGGACACGTCGTCCACGCAGAACCGCCACGGCGTGGCGCTGCCGCCGATCTGGAACACCACCTGGGCGTTCGGCAGGTCCACCGGCGAGGTGAACGTGTAGGAGTAGGTGGCGCCGTCCGGGCCGAGCTCGGGGTTGGCCACCAGGTACGCCGTGTACGGGTCGGTGGGGAGCTGGATCAGCGCCCGGCCGACCTTCGACGGGTCGGCCGAGCCGTGGACGCTGAACGCGTAGGTCTCGTCCTTGACCAGGGGGATGTTGTCCTGGCCGATGATGGCGTCCCACGGGTTGACGGTGCCGCCGGGGACGTCGGCGCAGAGCCGCCCGCCGCTGGTGTCGAAGGTCAGGTTGGCGGTGTGCCACCAAGGGGCGCTGCCGCTGTCGAAGGTCCCGTTGACGATCTGCTCGGGGCCCTCCACGAGCGCGCTCGAGGCCGGCGTGGATGTGGAAGCCGTACCGGACGCGCGTGCGGCCGGGGCGGACAGAGTGGACGTAGCGGACACAGCCAGCGTGGCCGCCGCGGTGACGGCGAGCGAGGCCGCCCACCGCCTGGATGGTCTGATCACGCGATTTCCCCAGGAAGTCATGGATTGGAGCGCTGCATGGGAGCGCTCCCAGACAACGGTCCCCGCATGGTTCCAACGGGTCCGGTGGCCGTCAATGGATGATCGCGCCCTGCTTGCTCGGCCGCGCCGTCCCGGTACGGCTTGCGCCCGTCGCGGTGCTGCGGGGGGTTCCGGGGGCCGCTCCGGCGGTGAAAGTTTCATCGCGGAGGATCGCAAATGACTCTTTGCAAACCTAGCTTTGCAAAGTTAGCTTTGCCATATGAGCGAATCGACGGACACCTACCGGGTGAGCGATCCCCAGGCGCTGAAGGCCGTGTCGCACCCGCTGCGGGTGCGGCTGCTCGGCGCCCTCCGCCTCGACGGGCCGGCGACGGCCACCGAGCTGGCCGCCAGGTTCGGGGAGAGCTCCGGCTCCACGAGCTACCACCTGCGGCAGCTCGCCAGGTACGGCTTCGTCGAGGAGGACCCCGAGCGGCGCGACGCGCGGGAGCGCCGGTGGCGGTCCGTCCACGGCTACACGTCGTGGAGCGAGCTGGAGCTGGGCGAAAGCCCGGAGGGCCGGGAGGCGGCAGATTTCATGCGCAACCGGCAGATCGAGGTCCTGGTCCACGACCGCGAGCGGTTCGAGAGCGAGCGGGAGTCCTGGGGGCCGGCCTGGGTGGACGCGGCGGGCATGGCCGACGACATGGCCCGGCTCACCCCCGCGTCGGTCAAACTCCTCTACGAGCGCTTCTCCGCCTTGATCCACGAGATGGAGGCGTCCGACGCGGGCAGCCCCGACGCGCAGAGGGTCTCGGTGCACCTGGCCGCCTTCCCGAGCCGGGGGTACGGCCGATGAGCACCCCGGGCGACGTCACCGTCCATGTGCCGGGCGGGGGCGGCTTCAAAGCCCTCTCCCCCCGGGCCGCGCTGCGGCGCTACGCCCTCATCAGCTTCCTGACGTGGCTGCCTCCGGGCCTGACGATGGCATCAATGATCTTGCTGATGACCTCGCGCGGCCTGGACCTCGCGGCGGTGGGGATGGTGCTGTCCGTCCAGGCGATCGTCGTCGTGGTCCTGGAGCTCCCCACCGGCGGCCTCGCCGACGTCCTCGGGCGGCGGGTCCTGCTCGCCGTGTCCGCCCTCTTCAGCGTCGCCGGGCTGGCGCTGCTGGCCGTGGCGACCTCTGTCTGGCCGTTCGTGGTCGCCTCGGTGCTCAAGGGGGTCGCCCGTGCGCTGTCCAGCGGGCCCGCCCAGGCCTGGTACGTCGACACGCTGCACGCCGCGCGGGGACGGGAGGCCGATCTCAAGCCCGGCCTTGCCAGGGGAGAGGCCATGGGGTCGGTGTCGCTCTGCGTGGGCACGCTCACCGGCGGCTTCATGCCGCTCGTGCTGCCCGGGGGCCTGGCCACACCGATGATCGCCGCGGCGGTCGCGGCGGCCGTGCTCTTCGCCGTCGTCCTCGTCGCCATGCCCGAGCCGCCCCACCCGCGTCCCACGATCGGGTCGGTCATGCGTGACGTGCCGGTCACCATCGGGGCCGGGCTGCGGCTGGGGCTCCGGGACCGGGCGCTCAGCCGGCTGCTCGTGGTGTCGTTCGCGATCGGAGCGGGGCTCTACTCGATCGAGGTGCTGACACCGGGGAGGCTCGCCTCGCTGACCGGGGAGGCGGAGTCCGCCAGTTCGGTGTACGCCCTCGTCGCCTCGGCCGGGTTCGCCGCCAGCGCTTTCGGGTCCTGGTCGGCCCCGTGGGCGGCGCGGCTGCTCAAAGGATCGGTCCCTGCGGCGGTGGCGGGCACGGTGGTCGGAGCCGCCGCGCTGGGGACCCTGGCGGCCACGACCGTGCTGACCGGTGTCAGCGGTGTCGCCGCCGCAGGAGCCGCCTACGTGGTGATGTTCGCCGCCATGGGGGTCGCCGCGCTGCTGCGCGCGGAGATGATGCACGGGAGGGTCGGTTCCTCGCAGCGTGCCACGCTGATGTCCGTCGACTCGCTGCAGTTGCAGTTCGGCGGGATGGTCTCCTCGCTGGGCCTCGGGCTGCTGGCGTCCCGGGCAGGTACGGCCCCCGCCTGGTGGGCCGCCGCCGCCGCAGTGCTCGTGTCCGCCCTGCTGTACGTGCGGCTGCCGGCCGCTGGGACACCCCCCGAGTAGAACATGATTCGGTGACCGGGGCACAATCGTGGCGTCGGAGGCCGAAGGGAGTGCGGGGATGAGCGATCAGGGGGCGGGACCGGCCATGAGCGAGGCGACGAAGGCGGTCGAGCCCGGCAGGAGGGTCACGCCGGCCAGCGAGGAGCAGCGGGACGCCTGGCTGGGCGGCGCCATGCCGAAGGTCGAGCAGGTGCGCCCGGGGCTGTGGTCGATCCCGGTGCCCATCCCGATCAACCCGCTGAGGTACGTCCTGGTGTACGCCCTGGAGCTGCCCGGCGGCGTGGCGATCATCGACGCGGGCTGGAACACCGAGGAGGCCTACACCGCCCTGGTGGACGGGCTCGCCGTGGCCGGGTACGCGATGACCGACGTCCGCGCGGTTCTGGTCACCCACATCCACCCCGACCACTACGGCCTCGCGGGCCGGGTCCGCGAGGCGTCGGGCGCGTGGATCGGCCTGCATCCGGCGGACGCGGCGCTGGTGCACGACCGCTACGACGAGTCGGCGATCGACTCGCTGGTCGCCCGGGAGCGGGCGCTGCTCGCCCGCTCCGGCGTGCCGCCGCTCACGCTCGACGAGCTGAGCGGGGCGTCGAAGATGATCCGGCAGTTCGTGACGATGGCCGCGCCCGACCGGCTGATCGAGGACGGCGCCACCCTCGACCTGCCCGGCTGGGACCTGCGGGCCATCTGGACCCCGGGCCACTCGCCCGGGCACCTGTGCTTCGTCTCACCCTCGCGGCGGGTGCTGTTCTCCGGGGACCACGTGCTGGCGAGGATCACCCCGATCGTGGCGGTCCACCCGCAGTCGGCGCCCGACCCGCTCGCCGACTACCTCGACGCCCTGGCGGCCGTCAGGGACTTCGAGGTCGACGAGGTGCTGCCCGCCCACGAGTACCGCTTCCTGGAGCTGGCCGACCGGGTCGACTACGTCATGGCCCACCACGCGAAGCGGCTGGCGGAGATCGAGTCGGCGGTGTCGTCGGCCGACGGGGCCGACTGCTGGCACATCACTACCCGGCTGACCTGGTCGCGGCCCTGGGACACCATCCCGGCCTTCATGCGGAGGGCCGCCACCAACGAGACCCTCGCCCACCTGGTCTACCTGGAGGCGCGGGGGCGGCTCCGTCGCGTGGCGGGCGAGCCCGACCTCTGGTATCCGGACATTTAGTATTTCAGGCAAAACCAGTAGGGAATATTGACATTACGGTTTGGTCTACGTAGGTTTTCGAGCATGAGCCAGATCCCCCTGACCAGGCGCGCGCACGTGGACTTCGGCCACGTCACCAGTGCCCAGTGTCGCCGCACGAGCTGACAACGGCAATCTCTGAGCACTCCTCGCATCGGCTCGACGCGGTCGGTGCCGTCGCGGGAACCGGGAGAAGAGTGGTGAGCGACAGATGAGTTTCGTCACGTTGGTGGGCAATCCGCGGGAAGGGTCACGTACACGGACGGCGGCGGAGCACGCGGCCCGGCTGGTGGCAGAGCGGCTCGAACATCCAGGAAAGCGCGACGTGGTGGACCTGGCCGCGCTGGCCCCGGTCCTGCTGGCGCCGAAGCCTCCGGCCGAGGTCCAGGAGGCGCTCCAGCTGGTCGCCGGCGCGAAGGTCCTGCTGGTGGCCAGTCCCACGTACAAGGGCACCTACACCGGCCTGCTCAAGGTCTTCCTCGACCGGCTGCCGTCCCAGGCGCTGGCGGGGACGGTCGCGCTGCCCGTGCTGGTGATGGGCGACGCGCGGCACGCGCTCGCGGTCGAGACCCATCTGCGGCCCCTCCTGGTGGAGCTGGGCGCGAACGTACCGACCCCTGGCCTGGCGTTGCTCGAATCCGAGATCGCCGCTCCCGAGGAGGTGCTGGGCCGGTGGGCGGACCGGGTGGTGCCCCAGATCGTGCTGAGGGAAGGGGCGACGGTATGACCGAGACACTTTCCGAACGGGCCGTGGACAACGAGGGCTTCCGCCGGGCGCTGGCCGTGCACGCGGCCGGGGTCGTCGTTGTGACGGCGCAGACCGAGGGGGTGCCGGTCGGCCTGACCGCGACCTCTTTCTCCTCTGTCAGCCTCAACCCGCCGCTGGTCTCGTTCTACGTCGACCAGTCGTCCACTACCTGGCCGTGGCTGCGGCAGGCCGAGACCTTCGCCGTCAACGTCCTCGCCAGCGACCAGGCCGAGCTCGCGTCCAGGTTCGCGCGCAAGGGGGTCGACCGGTTCGCCGAGCCGACCAGATGGGGGCCGGGCCCCGGAGGCGTGCCGCTGCTGAGCGGGGTGTCGGCCCATCTGGTCTGCACGCCGCACACGACCGTCGAGATCGGCGACCACATCCTGGTGGTCGGCCTGGTGACCGGCACCGGCATAGGCACGGCGGGCCGTCCCCTCCTCTACCACCAGGGCCGGTTCGGCCGCTTCACCCCGCACTCCTGAACCCTGCCACGCGGCCCTTCTGAACGCCTCAGGCGAAACGCGCGTATCTCGGCACGAACGGAGCACGGGTCTCCTCCGCGCTCCGGCCGATCCCGCGCCGGACGCCGTCGCAGGGGGAAGGGGAAGCCGATGCGCAGGAACCTCGGCGTCGCGGCCATGGGCCTCGTCGCGGCGCTGGCGATGCCGGGGGTCACCGGCTGCGCCTCGGTGCCCGGACGCGCCGTCTCCGTGGCCGCCACCTACGACATCCCGTACAACCTGACGGACGTGCTCTTCTCGCGGGAGATGATCCTGCACTACCGGCAGTCGATCACCCTGGCGCGGCTCGTCCCGGAGCGTAGCCAGGACGCGTACGTGAAGGGCCTGGCGCAAAGGATCATCGACGACGAGACCGCCCAGATCGACGTGATGGCCCGTTCCCTCAAGGCGTGGGAGTTCACGGTGCCGGACGCGGACAACCCTCCCCAGCACCAGATGCCGGGGATGCTGTCCCCGGCACAGCTCCTGCTCCTCAAGGGCAAGTCGGGGCCGGACTTCGACCGGCTCTGGCTGACGACGCTCGCCCGGCACGCCGACTACGGCGTCCAGCTCGCCGAGAAGGCGCGCGACGAGGGCAAGGACCGCGCGACCGTGGAGCTCGCACGCCAGGTCGCCGTCACACAGAAGGCCCAGGTCGCCGACATCGTCGCCCACCTTTCCTGACCGCCGCGCGTGCGGGCGCGCGTCGCGGCGTACGCGCGCTCAGGCCAGGCGGGTGGCGCCCCGGCCCGTGGCGAGGGGGAGGTCGAGCAGGGTGCGGATGCCGGGCGGGGCCGCGCAGACCGAGGCGATGGAGTTGACCGCGTGCGCGGCGGCGCCCGCCAGCCCGTGGGAGACCTCGTCGATCGTGATCATCATCTGCGGCCGGCCCTCGATGTGGATGGCGAAGCCCGGCGCGGGCCACCGCCCGACCTTGGTGGCGTCCGCCTTGTAGACGCACTCCACCGTCATGAACGGCCGCCCCCGGATGAGCCCGGAGAAGATCCACCGGGAGGCGCTGACCGTGCCGGGCCGCACGACGCCCGCGGTGATCTCGAACTCCTCGGTCGCCAGCTCGTACTCGTCGGTCTCCTCGACCTCGTCCAGCCTGACGTCGAGCGCGCTGGCGACGAGCTGGACGCTCTCGGAGAACAGCGCCCGCTGGACGTTGCGGAAGGGACGCACGGCCACGGCGTAGTCCTTCGGCGCGCGGCCGAACCCGATCAGGTCCATGACGATCTGCCGCGACGGATGCCCGAGGAAGTCGGACGACTCGCGGACGTAGATGTGGTCGAGCCGCGTGGACAGGCCGGTGAGGGTCAGCGGCAGCAGGTCGCTCATGAACCCCGGGTTGATGCCGGTGCCGTACACCGAGGTGCCGCCGGCCCGGCACGCGGCCTGCAGGCGCTCGACGACCGCCGGGCCGTACACCTGGGGGTAGATGAAGCCGGTGGTGGTGATGACGTTCTTGCCCGAGGCGAGCAGCGCGCAGACCGTCTCGAGGTCGGCGGCGTAGTCGCCGCCGAAGTAGGCGGCCGGGAGCGGCATGTGCAGGACGCAGTCGGCCTCGGCGGCGATGACGCCGTCGAAGTCGTCGACGCACAGGATGCCCGTCTCGGGCAGTCCGACCAGCGCTCCGGCGTCCAGCCCGACCTTGTCGGGGTCGTAGACGAGCACGGCGGAGAGCTCGAACTCGGGACGGGTGATGACGCTGCGAAGCGCGTAGCTTCCGACGGCGCCCGTGGCCCACTGGATCACGCGGAGGGGCGGCTGTGCGGGCATAGCTGGCCTCCAGCCCGGGTTTGGGCGGGGCCGTGCAGAGATAGGGGTCGACGCTGACCCACGCCCTTGCGAGGCGGAAACTATAGCAGAATTTAACTCTCCTGATCACTATCCGCAACGTCACGCCGCGTGTCCCGAACTGGCCCTGGGTGCGAAGGGCGCCGCAGGCTATTGTGAGATCACTAGAATCTTATTCTCCTCGAAGGGTGGGCGGCATGTCTGAACTCAGGTTCGACGGGAAGGTCGCGGTCGTCACCGGCGCCGGACAGGGGCTCGGCCGGTCGCACGCGCTCCTGCTCGCCGAGCGTGGCGCGAAGGTCGTGGTCAACGACGTCGGCGGGTCGCTCGACGGCACCGGGGCCTCCACCGGGCCCGCGGCCGAGGTGGTCGAGCTGATCGCCAAGAACGGCGGCGAGGCGGTGGCCAGCGCCGACAACGTCGCGACTCCCGAGGGCGCCGAGGCGATCATCCAGGCCGCCCGCGACGCGTTCGGCCGGGTGGACATCGTCGTCAACAACGCCGGCATCCTGCGCGACAAGTCCTTGGGCAAGATGACGGTCGAGGAGTTCGACGCCGTGCTCGCCGTGCACGTGCGCGGCTCCTTCCTGGTCAGCCGCGCGGCGTTCCCGCACATGAAGGAGCAGCGCTACGGGCGGATCGTCAACACCTCCTCGCCCGCCGGGCTGTTCGGCAACTTCGGCCAGGCGAACTACTCCACCGCCAAGATGGGGCTGGTCGGCCTGACCAAGACCCTCGGCATCGAGGGCGCCCGCGCGGGCATCAAGGCCAACGCCATCGCGCCGATCGCCTGGACCCGGATGACCGAGGCACTGCTCCCGGCCGAGTTCGAGGAGCGGTTCACCCCCGGCATGGTGAGTCCGCTGGTCGCCTTCCTCGCGCACGAGAGCTGCGAGACCTCCGGCGAGGTCTTCAGCGTCGGCGCGGGGCGCGTCGCCCGCGTGTTCGTGGCCGAGGGGCCGGGCTGGCGGACCGACGACCTCACCATCGAGGCGATCCGCGACAACTGGGACGCCATCCTCACCGAGCAGCCCTACGTGCAGCCGACCACCCTCGGCGAGCAGGCCAGTGCCTCCATGAAGGCCATGCTCTGAAGGTCGTGCTCTGACGGCCATGCTCTGAAGGTCGTGCTCTGAGCCGGACCCCTGACGGCCCCGTCCGCCGTTTCGCCGGAAACCTTCCGGCGAAACACCCCCGTAACCGCACGATCATCGCAGCGCCGCGATGATCGTGCGGTTTTCGCATACAAGTGAAGTCTGTCACCTGCTTTCGTTGATAACGGCGAAAGTTATGAATTGTCATCAAAAAGGGCTTCCCGAAGCAGCGGAAGTGAACTAGCTTCGGCGTCATATCACTCCGACCCGGAGGCTCTGTGAAGCGAATGCCCGTACGGCCCGACAACGTCCATCAGGCGACCTTGCTGCGCCTGTTGCGAGACGGCGGCCGGTCGCGAGCGGAGCTCGGGGACGTCG
Organism: Sphaerisporangium sp. NPDC088356; assembly: GCF_040685555.1. Lineage (NCBI taxonomy): Bacteria > Bacillati > Actinomycetota > Actinomycetes > Streptosporangiales > Streptosporangiaceae > Sphaerisporangium > Sphaerisporangium sp. NPDC088356. The sequence continues at coordinate 113,333 of NZ_JBFBIK010000004.1, read as the reverse complement.
TCGAGCTCTCCCGTTCGAAGCTCAATCTGGAGCTCGACCGCCTCATCGAGATGGGACTGGTCGAGCAGGCCGGGCTGGCCGCGTCGCGCGGGGGAAGGCGGTCCGGCATGGTCCGGCTGTCGCCCCACCTGAGGTTCGTCGGCATCGACATCGGCGCCACCTCGGTCGACGTCGCGGTCACCAACGGCGAGCTGGAGGTCCTCGGCCACGTCAGCGAGCCCTGTGACGTCCGGATCGGACCGGCGGCGGTGCTCGACCGTGCGATGGAGCTCCTCGGCAAGCTGCGCGAGCAGGGGCTGTTCACCCAGCTCCACGGCGTCGGCATCGGAGTGCCAGGGCCCGTGAGCTTCCGGGAGGGCGTCCCCGTGGCGCCCCCCATAATGCCGGGCTGGGACAGGTATCCGGTCAAGGAGGCGATCAGCCAGGAGCTCGGCTGCCCCGCCATGGTGGACAACGACGTCAACCTCATGGCGCTGGGCGAGCTCCACGCCGGTCTCGCGAAGCAGGTCGACGACTTCCTGCTCATAAAGATCGGCACCGGAATCGGCTGCGGCATCGTAGTCGACGGCAAGATCTACCGGGGTGTCTCCGGGAGCGCCGGCGACATCGGCCACATACGGGTCGACGACCAGGGGCCGACCTGCACGTGCGGCAACACCGGGTGCCTGGAGGCCTACTTCGGCGGCGCGGCGCTCGCAAGGGAGGCGGTCAGGATCGCCCCGCGGTCGTCGTACCTCTCCGAACGCCTCGCCTCGGTGGGAAGGCTGTCCGCCGAGGACGTGGCCGCCGCCGCGACCCTCGGGGACCCGGCCGCGATCCAGCTCATCCGCGACGGAGGCCGTCAGGCAGGGCAGGTGCTGGCGAGCCTCGTCAGCTTCTTCAATCCGGGCCTAGTGATTATCGCGGGAGGAGTGGCCCGTCTGGGCCATGTACTACTCGCGGAGATCAGGAGCGTCGTCTACCGGAGGTCACTGCCCCTGGCCACCGGAAACCTCCCCATCGTGCTCTCCGAGTTGGGGGACACCGCGGGGGTCATCGGGGGCGCCCGGCTCATCAGTGACCATGTCTTCTCCGCCCCGTAGACCTCAAAGATCCGATCTTTCGCCCCCTTTTGAAACGTGTTTGCATCGTTCCGTCGCCTATCTGCCTCATACCTCCGATCTATGAAACACTCGTGATGGCTCCAGCCCCCCAGAACACCCCTCTCGATCCACCTCCCGGAGGCCCTGTGAGCGACCTGCTGGTCATGCGCGGGATCGTCAAGCAGTTTCCCGGCGTCCGCGCCCTCGACGGTGTGGACCTCGATGTCCGCGCCGGCGAGGTCCACTGCCTGCTCGGGCAGAACGGCGCGGGCAAGTCCACCCTCATCAAGATCCTCGCCGGTGCCCATCAGCCGGACGAGGGCACCGTGACCTTCGGCGGCGAGGAAGTCCGTTTCGCCGGGCCCATCGCCGCCATCAAGTCGGGCATCTCGACCATCTACCAGGAGCTCGACCTGGTGGACGGCCTCTCGGTCGCGGAGAACATCTTCCTCGGCCACGAGCAGGCCGCGTTCGGCTTCACCCGGCGCGGTGAGATGAACAAGGCCGCCTCGACACTCCTCGGCAGCCTCGGCCACGGCGAGATGCGCTCCACGATGGAGGTCGGGCGGCTCTCCGCGGCCGGGAAGCAGATCGTCAGCATGGCGCGGGCGCTGTCCCACAAGACGCGGCTGATCGTCATGGACGAGCCGTCCGCCGCCCTCGCGCACGACGAGGTGGCCAACCTGTTCCGGGTCATCAGGGACCTGACGGCACAGGGGGTCGCGGTCGTATACATCTCCCACCGGCTGGAGGAGATCCGCGAGATCGGCGACCGCGTCACCGTGCTCAAGGACGGCAGGACCGCCGCCGTCGGGCTTCCCGCCCGCGAGACGCCGACCTCCACGGTGGTGTCGCTGATGACGGGCAGGGACGTGGAGTACGTCTTCCCGCCGCGTCCAGCGCCCGGGTCTCACGACAGCCGCCCTGAGGTGCTGAAGGTTGAGGGCCTCACGCTGCCCGGCCGCTTCACCGACGTCTCGCTGACGGTGAGGGAAGGCGAGATCGTCGGGCTGGCCGGACTGGTCGGCTCGGGGCGGTCGGAGATCGTCGAGACCGTGTACGGCGCGCGCCGGGCCTCGTCCGGCCAGGTCGTGCTCGCGGGCGAGCCCGTGCCTCCGGGCAGCACCTCCAAGGCCGTACGGCTCGGCATGGGCCTCGCGCCCGAGGAGCGCAAGTCGCAGGCCCTGCTGATGAACGAGACCGTCGCGCGCAACATCACGATCGCCGGCCTCGGCAAGTACTCCCGGTTCGGCTGGGTCGACCGCAAGGAGGAGAGCGCCGAGGCGGCGCGCCTCGCGGAGGCGGTCGACATCCGGCCGCCCGATCCACGCCGCCCGGTGCGCACACTCTCGGGCGGCAACCAGCAGAAGGCCGTGTTCGCCCGATGGCTGGTCGAGGACCGCAAGCTCCTGCTCCTCGACGAGCCCACCCGGGGCGTCGACGTCGGCGCCCGGGCCGAGCTGTACGCCGTGATCCGGCGGCTCGCGGACGAGGGCGTGGGCGTGCTGCTGGTGTCCAGTGAGGTCCCCGAGGTCCTGGGCCTCGCCGACCGGGTCCTCGTGCTCCGCGAAGGCAAGGTCATCCACGAGTCGGACGCACGAGAACTCGACGAACCACGGGTTATTGACATGATCATGGAAGGGAGCGCGCTGTGACGGACGCACGCGCCTCGGGTGGCAGCACCCCGCAGAGCACCCAGCCGCCCGCCGACGAGCATCACCGCGTGGAGGAGCAGGCGCGAGCCGCTCAGCCCGCGCGGTCCGGCGTGCTGGGCAGGGTCGGGCAGGCGCGCCACCTCGGCCTCGTCGTGGCGCTGATCCTGCTGGCCGTGGTGGGCCTGATCACCAGCCCAGAGAACTTCGCCACCTCGTCGAACCTCGTGAGCATCCTCGCGCTGGCCTCGACGATCGGCGTCATCACGGTCGGCATGACCTTCGTCATCATCGGCGGGGGCATCGACCTGTCGGTCGGCGCGGTCATGGCGCTCGCCTCGGTGTGGGCCACGACCCTCGCCACCCAGGCGTACGGGCCGGTCGTGATGGCGATCTGCGCGATCGTGGTCGGCACGGGCGCGGGGCTGGTCAGCGGCTTCCTGATCTCCTACGGGAGGATGGTGCCGTTCATCGCCACGCTCGCCATGCTGGTGGCGGCGCGCGGGCTCGCGCAGCGCATGTCCGACCGCAGGACCCAGCTCGTCGGAGCGGACAACAGCGCGATCGTCGACCTCTCGACCACACGCGTGTTCGGCCTGCCGCTGCTGGTTTACATCTTCGCGCTCGTGGTCGCCGTCGGATGGCTCGTGCTCAACCGCACGACCTTCGGCCGGCGCACCTACGCGGTCGGCGGCAACCCGGAGGCCGCCCGGCTCGCCGGAATCAACGTACGGCGTCACACGATGATGCTGTACGCGCTGTCCGGCCTGTGCTGCGGCATCGCCGCAGTGATCATCATGGCCCGCACCACCACGGGCTCGAGTACCCACGGCGACCTGTACGAGCTTGACGCGATCGCCGCGGTCATCATCGGGGGAACCTTGCTCACCGGTGGCCGGGGAACCATCATCGGCTCGATCCTCGGGCTGCTGATCTTCACGGTCATCACCAACCTGTTCATCCTCAACGGCCTCAACACCAGTGACCAGCTCATAGCCAAGGGCCTGATCATCGTCATCGCCGTCCTCCTGCAGCGGCGAAGCCTCGAATCCCGAACATAGGGCTCGACGGCACGGGACACGTCAGAAGGGCTTGACGGGCACGTCAGGACGGCCGCGGGGGTTCCGCGGTCTCGTTCGCCGCGCCCGAAAGCCCCGAGATCCCGGTCACCGCGCCTACGCCCAGGTAATCCCCCGTACCAGAAGGAGAAAGTCACCATGAACAAGAGCGTCGGCCGGCGAGGTTTCCTCGTCAGCGGAGCCGTCGTCGGCGCAGGGGCCCTCGTGAGCGCCTGCACCAGCAACGAGCCCGCGGCCGCCCCCAGCTCCGCCGCCCCGCAGGCCACCACGGCCGGTACGGGTAACGACGAGCCGGGTACCAAGGTCGTCATCGGCTTCTCCGCCCCGGCGGCCGACCACGGCTGGATCGCGGCCATAGCCAAGAACGCCGCCGACCAGGCCAAGCAGTACTCCGACGTGGAGTTCAAGCCGGTCGAGCCGACCAACGACATCAACCAGCAGATCTCCGCGGTCGAGTCGCTGATCGCCGCCAAGGTCAGCGCTCTGGTGATCCTCCCGAACGACGGCGAGCAGCTCAACCAGGTCGCGCGCAAGGCCATGGACGCCGGCATCCCGGTGATCAACCTCGACCGGGTCTTCCCCGACAAGCTGTCGTACCGGGTCTGGATCGGCGGCGACAACTACGGTATGGGCGTGGCCGCGGGCACCTACGTCGGCAAGACCCTGAAGGACAAGGGCGTCTCCAACCCGGTGATCCTGGAGATCCAGGGCATCGCGACGCTGCCGCTGACGCAGGACCGGAGCAAGGGCTTCGCCGACGCCCTGAAGACCTTCGGCTTCACGGTGACCGCCAAGCAGGACGCCAAGTTCACCGTCGAGTCGGGCACGCAGGTGGCCAGCAACCTCCTCCAGGCGCACAAGAAGATCGACGCCATCTGGAACCACGACGACGACCAGGGCATCGGCGTGCTCGCCGCCATCAAGGAGGCGAACCGCAACGAGTTCTTCATGGTGGGAGGCGCCGGATCGGCCAACGCCATGCGCGACATCCAGGCCGACAGCGGCGTGCTCAAGGCCACGGTGACCTACAGCCCGACCATGGCGTCCTCGGCGATCAAGCTCGCCCGGCTCATCGCCCAGGGCAAGGGCCTCAGTGACCTGGTCGAGCAGCAGGTGCCCCAGTCCATCACGCTGGCATCGGAGACCATTACCAAGGAGAACGCGCAGAAGTATCTGCCGCTCGGGTTCGAATCCTAATTCGGGGGTTATTTCGTGAGTGACAACAGGCCGGCGCTCGGGGTCGGCATGGTCGGGTACGCGTTCATGGGGCGTGTGCACTCCCAGGCGTGGCGCAGCGTCGGAGCGTTCTTCGACCTGCCGGTCGCGCCGGTCATGGCGGTGCTGTCCGGAAGGTCCAAGGACCGTACGGCCGCCGCCGCCGCCGACCTGGGCTGGGCGGCAGTCGAGAACGACTGGAAGGACCTCATCAAGCGGGACGATGTCGACATCGTCGACATCTGCACGCCCGGCGACTCACACGCCGAGATCGCGATCGCCGCGTTGGAAGCGGGCAAGCACGTTCTGTGCGAGAAGCCGCTGGCCAACACCGTCGCCGAGGCCGAGGCCATGGTCGCGGCGGCGGAGCGGGCCGCCGAGCGCGGCGTGCGCAGCATGGTGGCCTTCAACTACCGGCGGGTCCCGGCCGTCGCGCTCGCGCGGCAGTTCGTGGCCGAGGGACGGCTGGGGGAGCTGCGCCACGTCCGCGCGCAGTACCTCCAGGACTGGATCGTCGATCCGGAGTTCCCGCTGGTGTGGCGGCTCCAGAAGGACAAGGCGGGGTCGGGGGCGCTCGGGGACATCGGTTCCCACATCGTCGACACCGCCCAGTTCATCACCGGTCAGATGCTGACCGGGGTGTCGGGCCTGACCGAGACCTTCATCAACGACCGCCCGCTGGCCGACGAGTCCGCTGGGCTCGCGGCCGGCGTGGCCGAGGACGCGGACTCGACAGGCACCGTCACCGTCGACGACGCGGCGGTGTTCATCGGCAGGCTCTCCGGAGGCGCGGTCGCCTCGTTCGAGGCCACCCGCTTCGCCACCGGGCGCAAGAACGCCATGCGCATCGAGGTCAACGGCTCACTCGGCAGCCTGTACTTCGACTTCGAGTCGATGAACGAGTTGTGGTTCCACGACCACACCCTTCCCGCCGAGGAGGCCGGCTTCCGGCGCATCCTCGTCACCGAGGGGGGACACCCGTACGCCGGGGCCTGGTGGCCGCCGGGGCACGGGCTCGGGTACGAGCACACGTTCAGCCACGAGGTGAAGGACTTCATCGAGGCGATCGGCTCGGGCACCAACCCGGCCCCGTCGTTCGCCGACGGGCTGCGGGTGCAGCAGGTGCTCGCGGCCGTCGAGCGGAGCGCGGCCAACGAGAGCCGCTGGACGCCGATCCCGTAGAGCGCTGGAACCGGGGCCCGGGAAGTGTTGCGTTCCCGGGCCCGGGTCTCCAGGATCCCTGATAAGCGAACCCCTGCAACCGCTTGTAAGCACCGAAGGAGAGCGCGGACATGACGCGACCGATCACCTTGTTCACGGGCCAGTGGGCCGACCTTCCCTTCGAGGAGGTGTGCCGCCTGGCCGGCGAGTGGGGATACGACGGCCTGGAGATCGCCTGCTGGGGTGATCACTTCGAGGTCGACAAGGCGCTGTCGGACGAGTCCTACATCCCCCGCAAGCTGGAGATCCTGGACAAGCACGGGCTGAAGGTCTGGACGATCTCCAACCACCTCGTCGGGCAGGCCGTCTGCGACAGCCCGATCGACGAGCGCCACAAGGGCATCGTGCCCGCGCGCATCTGGGGCTCGGGAGACCCCGAGCAGGTGCGCCAGGCCGCGGCGGAGGAGATGAAGGACACCGCCCGCGCGGCGGCGAAGCTCGGCGTGAGCACGGTGGTCGGTTTCACCGGGTCGTCGATCTGGCACACCGTGGCGATGTTCCCCCCGGTCCCGCCGTCGATGATCGACGCGGGCTACCAGGACTTCGCCGACCGGTGGAACCCGATCTTGGACGTGTTCGATGAGGTCGGCGTGCGCTTCGCCCACGAGGTGCACCCGAGTGAGATCGCCTACGACTACCACACCACCGTGCGGACGCTCGAGGCCATCGGGCACCGGCCCGCCTTCGGCCTGAACTGGGACCCCTCGCACATGGTATGGCAGGAGATCGACCCGGTCGGGTTCATCCTCGACTTCGCCGACCGCGTCTACCATGTGGACTGCAAGGACGCCAAGGTCCGCTCGGGCGACGGGCGCCGGGGCCGGCTGTCCTCTCACCTGCCCTGGGCCGACCTGCGCCGGGGCTGGGACTTCGTCTCCACCGGCAGGGGAGACGTGCCCTGGGAGGACTGCTTCCGCGCACTCAACTCCATCGGGTACGACGGCCCGATCTCGGTCGAGTGGGAGGACGCCGGCATGGACCGCCTCGCCGGCGCCCCCGAGGCCCTGACCTTCGTCAAGGGTCTCAACGCGATCACGCCCCCCACCGCGTCCTTCGACGCGGCCTTCTCCTCCGACTGACCCCGCTACGCCGCCGGCGGTCACGCGACCGGCCAGCCCGTTCCGGCCACGCCCCTGCTATGTAGACACGCAGCCTACATAGCAGGGGCGTGGCCGGATCCGCGTTCTCCTGGTCAGTCGAAGACGACGATCTGGCGGAGGACCTCGCCGCCCCTGAGGGCCGCGACGGCGTCGTTGAGGTCGCCGAGCCTGATGCGAGAGCTGATCATGCTTTCAAGGTCGAGCTTGCCGGCCTTCCACAGGTTGGCGAAGAACGGGAAGTCACGGCGCACGTCGCTGCCGCCGTACAGCGAGCTGAGGAGGTTCTTGCCCTCGAACAGCAGGCTGAAGGCCGACAGGGGCACGATGTCGTCCATGGCGCCCGCGCCGACCACGATGACGTCGCCGCCCCGGCGGGTGGCCTGCCAGGCCGACATGATCGACGCCGACTTGCCGACCACCTCGAAGCCGTAGTCGAACCCCTGGCCGCCCGTGAGGGACCCGATGACCTCCATCAGCTGATCGGGAGTGCAGGCGTCCGTGGCGCCGACCTTCTTGGCGAGCGTGTGCTTGGACTCCAGCGGGTCGACCGCGAGGATCGTCGTGGCCCCGGACACCCGGGCCCCCTGGATGACCGACAGTCCCACGCCGCCACAGCCGATCACGGCGACGGTGGAGCCGGGCCTGACCTTCGCCGTGTTGATCGCGGCGCCCACGCCCGTGGTGATGCCGCACCCGATCAGGGCCGCGACCTCGTACGGGACCTCGGGGTCGACCTTGATCGCGCCCTGCCACGGGACCACGATCTCCTCCGCCCAGGTGCCGCAGCCGGCCATGCCGAACGCGGGGGTCTCGCCGCCGAAGCGGAACCTCGCCAGGGAGAAGCTCTCCATGACGTAGGTCATGCAGAGGAAGGGCTGGCCGACGACGCAGTTCGGGCACGAGCCGCAGGCCGGGGTCCAGTTGATGATGACGTGGTCGCCCGGCTGGACGGAGGTGACGTGCTCGCCCACCTCCACGACCTCGCCCGCGCCCTCGTGCCCGGGGATCACCGGCAGGGGCATGGGCAGCACACCCGACAGCACCGACAGGTCCGAGTGGCAGACGCCGGTCGCCTTGATCTTCACGCGCACGTCCGTCGGACCCACCGGGGCGAGGGTGAAGTCGTCGCGGATGTCGAGCTTGTCGTCGCCGACGGCGTGCAGTAGCGCGGCTCGCATAAAGGGGACCTCCTTGGGGGGCGCCTACTCTTCCTCTAGGGAGAGGGCGGCTTTGGGGCAGGATCGGACCGCGTGGCGCACGCGGTCGAGCATCTCCGGCGGGGGCTCGGGAAGCAGGACGTTCAGGTTGTCGTCGTCGTCCACTTCGAAGACCTCGGGTGCCAGGCCCATGCAGACGGCGTTGGCCTCGCAGACGTCGTAGTCGACCTTGATTTTCATCGGAGCCCTTCTCGCGTTCGTACGGCTTAAGGCGAGACTAGGCCGAAGCGGGGGTGGCGAGCTTGCGGTGGTCCCAGGAAACCACGCGTGTCGGCTCGACAACGTAGGCGACTCGCTTGCGGCCGGTGTGCTCGACGTACCCGCGAAGCTCGTCGGTGGCGCCGGCGTCGCCGAGTCCCGTCATCCGCCCGGTGATGTTCATGCCGATGTCGAGGATGGCGTCAGGCGCGTCGATCAGCCGCGCGGTGCCGTACAGCAGGACGCCTCTGAGGTCGAAGTAGTCGTCCCCGGCCTCGATGAGGCAGGTCACCCGGGGGTCGCGCTCGATGTTCCGCGTCTTCTGGGCCTTGCCGTACGTCCAGACCACGATCTGGCCCTCGACGAGGCCGTAGAACATCGTCACCATGTGCGGTGTACCGTCCGGGTTGATCGTGCCCAGCTGGAGCTTGCGGGACTCCCGCAGGAACGCCGTCACCTCGTCATCGGACATCACTATGCGAGCACGCTGGTTCACGCTGCAAAGTAGAACACGTTCCACCAGGTGGGGCAAGGGTCGTTTGGAATATTGTTCGGCTCGCTTCGATCAAGAAACGGGGCACGGTTCCCACGCCGTGAGCGTTGATAGGTAGGGTGCACCAGCATTGCCGTACACAGGGGAAAAATCATGACTCACGTGTCCTTGCCGGCCGACCTGCGCCACGCGGCCGAGCGTGCGAAGGGGTTCATGCCGCCGAACGAAGGCGTGGCCCTGTTCGACACCGCCTGCGCGTACGGCTCGCTCGGCCCCATCTGCGAGATCGGCACCTACTGCGGCAAGTCGGCGATCTACCTCGGCGCCGCCGCACGCGAGACCGGGTCGGTCGTGTTCACCGTGGACCACCACAGGGGCTCGGAGGAGATCCAGCCCGGCTGGGCCCACCACGACCCCACGCTGATGGACCCGCGGTTCGGCAAGATGGACTCGCTCCCGTTCTTCCGCGCGGCCATCGCCTCGGCCGGGCTGGAGGAGTACGTGATCGCGGTCGTGGGGCGCTCCGAGATGGTAGCCCGCTACTGGGGAACCCCCCTCGCGATGCTCTTCATCGACGGAGGCCACTCCGAGGAGCCCGTCACCAAGGACTACGAGGGCTGGGCGCCGCACCTCATGCCGGGCGGCGCGCTGGTCTTCCACGACATCTACCCCGACCCCGCCACGGGCGGGCAGGCCCCGTTCCGGGTCTTCCAGCGCGCGATCTCCTCGGGCGACTACAAGGAGATCAGGACCGAGGGTTCCCTCCGCGTCCTCGAACGGGTCTAGATCGGCCGTGGCCGGGCTCTGACGACGAAAGGCCCCCGGTGGCGGCCGGGGGCCTCCCGTGCTTCTGGGAGCAGGGCTTGTCGCGGGGGTGCTACCCCAGAAGTCCTTCGAGGGTCAGCCGGCGGCCTGGAAGGCGCGGCCCGCCGGGGTGGCGACCCCGTTGCCGTGGAACAGGCCGCTGCTGGGCTCGGTGTCCGAGGCCGGCAGGCCGAACCACGCGTAGCGCTGGATGTACGACAGAGAGCCGAGCATCTTGGTGGAGGCGGTGACGAAGTCCGCCTGCTGGGTGTCGCTGGGGAAGCGGGTGCCCTTCGAGAAGTCGATCAGGGCGTACTCGGTCAGCCAGATCGGCTTGTGGTACCGCTCGTACACGGCCTGCAGGTAGGACTTGAGCTGGCCGACCGCGGCGTCGGTGCGGAAGTCACCGCCGTACCAGTGCAGCGTGATGAAGTCGACGCGGTAGCCGCGGGAGGCCGCTCCCGACATGAACCTGTCGAGCCAGCCGCCGGGGGTGTTCCCGCCGTAGGCGACGGCGGGGCTGCCGAGCACCTTGCCGGTCTCCATGAGCTTCGGCCACAGCGACAGCGCCTTGTCCACGGACATGTTGGACTGCGCGGCCATGTCCGGCTCGTTGAACCCGAGCAGGTACGGGCCGGCGCTCTTGGCCTGGGCGAGGTTCGCGTCGGTGACGCTGGCCGCTCCCCAGATCATCGGCACGAACTCCGCCGACTTGGGCGTGGTGACGCCGTTGTGGTTGGTCGACCACGTGTAGTACCAGCTCGCGCCGGAGCCGGCGAGCGCGGCGCTGACGCCGGGCGCCTGCCACACGCCGACGCCCTTCTTCGCGGAGGTCTCCACGGGGACCGGCTTGGTCGGAGTGGCGCTGGGGCTACCGCTCGGAGCGGGCTTGGTGGGGGTGGCGGTGGGTGCAGGGGTCGCCGAGCCGCTGCCGAATACCTGGAACTCCCACAGCGAGACGCCGTACTGGCTGGACCGCTTGGTGGCGTAGAGCCGCACGTACCGGCCGGTGGCCGACACGTTGAGGGTCTGCAGGCCGCCCTTGCCCGCGCTCGTGGACAGGACCGTCGTCCACTGGCCCCCGCCGGGGGACGTCTGGATCTGGAACGCGGTGGCGTACGCGCGCTCCCAGTTCAGCACGATCTTCTTGATCGCGGTGGTCCTGCCCAGGTCGACCTGCAGCCACTGCGGGTCGCTGAACTTGCTGGACCAGCGAGTGTCGCTCCTGCCGTCGACCGCGGCCGAGGGCGACAGGTCACCCCGCTCGGACGAGGAGGCGGCGGCCGCCCGGCCCTGCGAGAGGGGGGCTTCGGCCGCGCCTGCGCCGTTCACCATGGAGGCGCCCAGGACGGCCGCGAGGGCGCCTACGAGCGCGACGCGGCGGACGCCGGATGTACGGCCTCGTACGGTGCCACGCGGAACAGTCTCACTCATGGTCGATGAGATCCTTCGTCGGGAATCGGGGACCGGATCGACGGCGCCCAGACGGACGCATTCGCTCCTGTAAAGGAGACCGACCCGCGAACCCTGGATAACGAAAAATCAGCAAGTACCCTGAAAAAGCTCAGCCGGCCTCGTCAGGCGATCAGGTGCGGCTGGCGGCGGGGGAGCAGCCGCAGGTGCCGGGGTCGGTCACGGGGATGGCGTATCGGTCGGCAGCGTTGCCAACAGTCCTCACGTCCGGCTTGGGCTGTGGGCGCAGGACTGTGCCGACCCCTTCGGCCCCTCAGATCACCTGAACGTTCAATTCTTCGGGGGACGGTGCCTACTCGAAGTCGCCGCGCTTGACGCCGCTGACGAAGGTTCGCCACTCGGCCGGGGTGAAGATCAGCGGGGCGCCTTGCGCATCCTTGCTGTCGCGAACCGCCACGACGCCGGGAAGGTTCAGGGTCACCTCGACACAGTTGTTCCCGCTACCGCTCAGGCTGCTCTTGCGCCACTCCGCGTTGGCCAGATCAGTCATCAGACAGGCATTCCTTGATCTCAGCGATGAGCCGCGTTGTCTCCTCCGGAGGGAGAGCCGCATCCCAGATGCGTGCAAATGCCACCTTATAGCGGTCAACGTGCTGAGAGCTCTCGACATATACGTCACCCGCTGTGCCTTCCACGTAGGCCACGTCGGGATCCGCTTCTTCCGCGAAGGACAAAATCGTGAATGCTCCTTCGAGGCCGGCGTGTGCTCCGGTGCTGAATGGAAGGATGCGGATAGTCACATTCGGCCGCCGTGCGAAGACGAGTAATGCTTCCAGTTGGTTCCGCATCACTTCGGGGCTACCGATAGGCCGCCGTACGACAGCCTCGTCGAGCACCGCCCAGAGTTCTGGGGCGTTCTGGCGGCTGAGTAGCGTGCGCCGCGCCATGCGCGCCATGACACGCCTGTGGATGTCGTCATGGTCGTTGACGTCGGGACGGCCAGCCTTGATGACCGTGCGGGCGTAATCCTCGGTTTGCAGAAGCCCCGGAACCAACTGCACTTCCCATTGGTGGATGCGCCTGGCCTCGTCCTCTAGACCGATGTAAGAGCCTGTGAACACATCGGCGTATGCGGTCCACCAACCCCGATGGCGTACCTCCTTCGCGAGTTGTATCAATCCCGCGCGTACTGAGGAGCCGGTGCCGTACAGGTCACAGACTGCGGCCACGTCGGCCGGGCTCGCGCGAGTACGCCCTGTTTCGATGCGACTGACCTTGCTGCGGCTCCATCCGAGTCGCGCGGCGGCGGCTTCAGGGCTCAATCCGCTGATCTCTCTCATCTTGCGGAGTTCGCGCGCGAGCCGCCGGAGTCGCACGGTCGGACTGTACGGCGTTGACATGGCGCCAGTGTGCCGGAGGAACCCTTTTCCTGAGTCACAGCCGCATGGATTGAACGAAAATTGCACAGTGCATTGACAGGCTGCATTGAGCATGTTCATTATGGCCAGATCTCCACGGAGGGCAATCGCTCGCTTACTTATCGTGAGATATGCGCTAAGGGGTGGTATGTCCTGTGGTTGCCGATGTGGGGGACGTAGCGATTGCCACAACCGAGCGAACGAGCTTCACGTCAGGAGGTCGGCTCGTGAGCGTAAGCAGCACGGAGCAGCAGTTCATCCATCTCGTACGGCTGGCATGGGACCTGCATAAGCGCGGTCTCAGTGCGGCCGTCGACTTACCGCGCAGGCAGGAGCCGACGTTGCTGGTCTCACGTGTGCCCGGTCCGCTGAGGGTCATGGCGGTGGCGAAGGGCGGAAGGTGGTTCTTCACATGGGGGCGAGGCCGGAAGCAGCGAGTGCGGGCGCTGGCGGACGACGCGGCGGACCGCATCTGGGAGGTGGCGCGATGAGAACCGCCGGCCTCCTCGGAACCGTCCAGCTTCCGGGCAGGGTGATCTCGGTCTCGGTGGCACGGGCCTTCGTACGGGAACTGCTCGGGGCGGAGGGATGGCGCGACGCGGATGATGCGGAGTTGCTGGTCAGCGAGCTGGTCACCAACGCCGTACGCCACTCCGCTTCCGGCAGCAAGCCGCTGGGACTCGTGACGCTGACCGTGACGGACAACGGTGACGCGCTGCACGTGGACGTGATCGACGAAGGTGCACCTCATCACGTTCCTCGCGTCCAGGAACCGACCATCGACGGCGACAGCGGACGTGGGCTGTGGTTGGTCGAACAGATCGCTTCAGCATGGGGAGTCCGCGAGGACCAGGCGGGACGCACCGTGTGGTTCGAAATCGCCGTTCCCCGTTAAACCGACGCCCCGGAAGCCCGTGCCGGCCGCGCAACCCCCCTCCCGGCCGCTTCCGGGGCGTCATCGTTCACCCGTAAGTCGCGGCTGCATTTCATGGCTCAGTCGGCGCACGCTCGGCGGCAGAAGCGGATGTTCAGCGCCATCATGGTGGACAGTCTGTTGCGTGTGGCGGCGATCGCAACCCGCGACGCTTACGCAGCCTGCCCGTTCACCTCAAGGGTGACGCCTGGCTTCTCGGCCCAGAAGGCGAGCAGTCCGGCGATCTCCTCAACCCTCGGGAACGGCTCCGGGTAGGACCAGACGACGTCCTCGGCCACACCGTCACCGGTCTGAACCGACCAGTAGACGGCGTCGCCCTTGAACGGGCAGTGCGACGTGGTTGTCGATGATCTGAGCAGGTCCATCTTCACGTCCGTCGGCGGCAGATAGTACCGCGGTGGACAGCCCGTCTCGGTGAGCAGGACCGGCCGGGAGGAGGTCGCGACGACCACGTCCTTGACCCGCACCACGACCTGCTCCGATACAGGCGTGACCTCGATGTCATGTCCTCGTGTCTTCATAGAACGATCTAATCAAACGTCTCCCCGCGGCCCGCCAGCGGAACACCTCCTGGCATGACCGCGCGACCAGCGGCAGAAGAGTGCGTGACCGACGAGCGTCAGGAGCCGGCCGGACGGGATGTCTGCGGTCGGCCAGCCAGATCGCGGCTAGGGAGCGAGGACAGCAAGCGCAGCCTCAGCGCATTCGTCGTCTTGTCCGGGCACCCCGCCGCTCACCGCCAGTGCGCCGAGGACGGTGTCTCCCCGCACGATGAGCGCCGCACCGGCGCCAACCAGGATGGGTACCCGCACGGCCCGGTCCAGCTGGGCAAAGAAGGCAGGCGAGTTCTCCTGCATCTTGCGCAGTGCGGCGCCGTCGCGGCGGAAGAGGGCAACGCTGGCCGCTTTGGCCTCGGCGATCTGGGCTGACAGCGGTGGTGCGCCGTTCATGCGGCCGAGGGCCTGCAGGTGTCCGCCCTCGTCGACGACCGCGACCGTCACCGGCGCGGCTATCTCGGCGGCGCGTTCGTGTGCGCCGGTGATGACTGCCTGAGCCTCGTGAAGTGTTAGCGGCATGGCGATCCCCTTGAGTTGGACGGGTAGCTGCGCTGGCCGGCATCGGCCACGCCCCGAGCATGATTGAAGTACAGCTGTAGCGCAATAGGTGTACAGCTACTCTTGCTGAGATGGACTCCAAGGGCCGGCGCAAGCAGAACACCCGAGGGCAGGGCGACCTGCTCCGCGAGGAGATCTTGACGGCTGGCGTACGCATGCTCGACAAACTCGGCGACGATCAGGCGCTGTCGCTCCGCGCCGTCGCCCGCGCCGTCGCCGTCGCCGCGACCTCGGTCTACCTCTATTTTCCCGACCGCGATGCACTCGTGCTCGCCGCCGCCCACCGCTGCCACGAAGAACTCATCGCCGCCGGCGACGCCGCTGAGGCCGCCCACGACCACCACCCCGCCGCACAACTGCGGGCCCGCATCATGGCCCAGGCCGAATGGGCTCAGACCCACCCTGGCCTCTACAAGGTGCTGCACGAAAGCGCCGTCCACCGCCGCCTCGGCATGCCGTTCAAGGAGGTCATGGTCGACCGCACCCGCACCGCGGTGCAACGCTGCATGGACGCCGGCGCCGCCCCCCACGACGACGCGCTCACTGTGACGATCGACCTGCGCACCGCGGTCAACGGCATGCTGGCTCAGCGCATCAACGAACCCGACCTGCCCTGGCCGCCCCTGGCCGACCAACTCGACCGCTTCCTGACCAAACTGGTCGGCCTGCAACTCTGACGCCATGTCGACCTCACCGTCAGACGCGAGCCAAGTCCTGCCCGCTGAGACGACGATTTGGTCGATCAATGGCCGACGTCCGCTCATCGGCACGACCGGACCTTCGGAAACCCCGAGCTGCACTCAAGGCGCGCGTACACGGAGTGACAGGGCAACTTCTATCAGCACGCTCGATCGGCGGCATGAGCGGATCCTCGCGGTTGCGCGGGACGGTGAACTTTTCCGGCCCACCGTCGATGGTCACGCCAATTTGGGCGTCCACGCGGGGTCGCGACCTGCGAAGCCGAGTGCGCGGTCGAACGCTGACGCGTCCTCGGGGACCTCGACCACCGGCCCGAAGAGCCCTTCCCGGCCGGCTGCTTGCTCCGGTCGCGCCGACGTGCTGGTGAACGCAAGGACAGCCGCCGTGTCGGCCGGGTTGCACGCGAACGGCTGGCCGGTCGCGCGGGCCAGGTCCCAACCGTGCAGGACCAGTTCGTCCAGCGCGACTATGGCCATCTGTTCGGCGGGCATCGTCACGCCGCCGGCCTCGGTCATCCCCTCCCAGGCGATCGGGTCGCGCCAGGCCTCCACCAACTCACCGAGCCGCCGCGGAAGCAGCGTGCGCCACTGCGGATCGAGATGCTCGGCACTCACCGCTCCCGGCCCTGGTCCGTCTTCGGGTGGGGTGGTCTTGCGGGCCGCCCAGGTAAACGCCAGCGACAGTCCCATGAAGTGGTCGAGCAGTGCGGCGACCGGGGTGTCAGTGCATGGCGTTGGATCGTCCAGTCGGTCCTCGGTCACGCCATCCAACAGGCGCACCACCTCGCGGGCCGCGGACTCCAGGTCGATCACGGGCATAACGGTTCCTCTCCGTCGGACCTAACTCGTCGCTCTATCGTGCTGACTCCCCAGGATCGACGAAGTTATCGGTTGGCGCCGACAATCTCCCGTCCGCGCTGTAACCGTGGGGCGAACACCACGCACGGCAATCCGGAGACCGGGCGCTCGCTCAGCGGCATGACAGGGCGTCGCGCAAGTTCTGTTGCTCGTCCCGGAGGTGCCTCTTCTGCGCAACCGCCTCTGGGCGCCACTGCCTGCCGCAGGGCATGAGCGGGGGAGCGCGGCAGGGAACGAGCGGGTGCGGCAGGTCGGGTGTGATCCTGCCGCTGCTCGCGTGCCGCCGCGTTCGGCGGGAGCCCTGGGATCGCTGGGATCGATCCCGAGACTTTCGGCCGCAGGCGCCTGCCTGGCGGCTGCGCTGTCGTCAGCGAGCGAACTTCTCGATGGCGGCTGGGGTGACGGGTGTGAAGACGTTGACGAGGTTGCCGTCGGGGTCGCGGAACAGGAGCGAGCGGTTGCCCCAGGGCATCGTGGTGGGCTCATTGACGAAGTCCTCCACGAAGCCGGTCAGGTTCTGGTGCACGCTGTCCACGTCGTCGACAAGGAACTCGAGGATGACGCTGCGGTTGTCGGCCGGGCGGGCGGAGCCAGGCGCGAACAGAGGGACGGTACGGGTGCTGGCGATCGCGAGGGTGGCCGAGGTGGTCCTGAGCTCAGCGAAGTCCTCGTTGGACCAGCTCGCCCGCACTCCGGTGGCGCGCTCGTAAAAGTCGACGAGGCGGGCGACGTCGCCCGTGATGATGCGGATCGAGACGAAGTCCATGGGTTCTCTCCTGGTCGGTCGGTGCTTGTGATCGCACGCTACGACGGATACTGGACAGAACCTGCCCGGTATCTGCGGGATACTTCTGGGCATGTCTCGACCCATTGCTCGCGTGCTCACCCTGCTGGAGCTCCTGCAGTCGGGCGGCATCCGGACCGTGGCCGAACTCGCCGATCGGCTCGACGTCGACAAGCGCACGGTGCGGCGGTACGTCGACCACCTCATCGACCTCGACGTGCCCGTCGAGTCGGTGCGCGGCCGCTACGGCGGCTACCGGCTCGCCTCCGGTTACCGCATGCCTCCGCTCATGCTGAGCGACGACGAAGCGCTCGCCGTGCTGCTCGGCCTGGTCGCGGGTCAGCGAGCCGGCTTGATGACGACCACGGGCACAGCGAGCGAGACGGCGGCGGCCAAGGTCCGGCGGGTGCTGCCCGAGCGGCTCGGCCGCAGGCTCGACGCCGTGCTCGACTCCCTCGCCTTCACGGCTCCGCCCGGCGAGTCAGCCGCCCCGGAGACCGCGGTCCTGCTCTCGATCGCCGACGCGGTGCGCCATCACCGGCCGATCTCGATCCGGTACACCGCCGCCGACGGTCGGCGCAGCGAACGCACGCTGCACCCGTACGGGCTCGTCGCCCACTCGGGCAGGTGGTACGTGACGGGTGCGGATCCCGTGATCGGCGAGGACCGGACGTTCCGGCTGGATCGCATCGCCGGTGCGAGGACGCTGCCCGGCTCGTTCGAGCCGCCTGCCGGACTCGATCCGGCGGAGCGCGTCCTGTCAGGGCTCGCCACGGCTCCGTACCGGCATGAGGTGACTCTGCGGGTCCAGGGGACGGCCGAGCAGATCCGCGCCCGACTTCCCGCCAGCGTCGCGATCGTGGAAGAGTTGCCGTCCGCGAGCAGCCTAGATTCGGAGACCAAGCGCTGGTCCCGCGTCGAGCTGCGGGCGGAACGGCTCGACTGGTTGCCTGCCGTGCTCGCGTCGCTGGACCGGCCGTTCGTCATCGAGCGACCGGATGAGCTCCGCGACCTCGTCATGGCGCTCGCCAGCCGGCTCGCGAATTCGGCCCGGCGAAGTCCGCCTCGCGTATGACGGATATCGGTAAGGCCCCCCGTGTCGGTCAACCCCCGAGTCCCTACGGCGGGGGACGTGGGCTGTTCGGTTGGTCTGCTGGGCAGCGGGGCCAGGTGCTGCAATTCGACATCCGCTCATCGGCATGAGCGGAAGTGTCGCCGGGCGACATGATGGCCAGTCCGCGCAGAGCTTGGGTTGGTCAGCCTCGTTGTGATCATGTCCAGCATCAGGCGTGGCCGAAGCGGCAAGCATCAACCGAAGCAGGACAGCCCGCCAGCGGAACACCTCCTGGCATGACCGCGCGACCAGCGGCAGAAGCGGATAAGGCGATTCACGACCGAAGCCCGTCAGCGATTGTGTCCAACCGTCCATCTGAACGCTGCGGCCGCGTGGTCTGCACCTTGGCGAAGGTAGAAGCGATGCGCCTCGGTTCGTGCGAGGCCGGACTCCAGGAAGACGAAGTCGGCGCCATGCTCTTGCGCCCACGTCCTGGCGGCTGTCAGCAGGCTGGCGCCGACACCTCGGGAGCGCCATTCGGGGTGCACGGCGAGATCCTCGATCGAAGCCCGGCGACCGAAGCGCACCGAGAGGATGTCCAGGTAGACGCTGGCAACGCCGACCACCTGGTCCTGAGGCGAGCGGGCTTCGAACAGTGCGGCGTTCTCGCTCGCGAGGACCTGGGCGGTGCGCTCGACGGCGCGGTCGCGGTCCCAATCCGGAGGACGGCTGCCGGGCGGGTCGAAGAGCCACTCCAGCCCCGTTACGAACTCGGCCTCGGTACCTGGCTGGGACCGTCGAATCTGGATGTTCATTAGATCATTATCGGGCTGAGTGGTGATCGATGCCCCTTGGCGTCATGCATCCGCTCATCGGCATGAGCGAGCATCTGGGGCAAGACAGCCGAAACCGCGGCCGGCTCACTTGATCCACAGCGGGCGTGGTTGGTCCTTGATGACCAGCGAGGAGCGTTTCAGGTGCGGCTGGCGGCGGGGGAGCAGCCGCAGGTGTCGGGGTCGGTCACCGGGATGGCGTACCGGCCGGCCTCGCGGAACAGGCCCGCCGCCGGGGTGGCGCCGGACAGCGCGTCGGCCGCGAGGATGACGGCGGCGGCGGTGTACGCCGACTGCTCGTTGGGGAACGGCCGCTCGTTGACGAACTGCCAGCCCGTCCAGTACGACCCGTTCTCGTGGCGCAGGTGCTGCATGTCCCGGTAGATGGTGAGAGCGCGCTCGGTGTCCCCCACCGCGTCCAGGGCGAGGGTCAGCTCGCAGGACTCCGCGCCCGTCACCCACGGCTGGTCGGACACGCAGCGGATGCCGAGCCCCGGCACGACGAAGGTGTCCCACTCCTCCTCCAGTCGCTCGCGCGCCTCCGCCCCGCGCACCGCGCCCCCGAGGATCGGGTAGTACCAGTCCATCGAGAACCGGCTCTTGTCGGCGAAGGCCTCCGGATGGGCGGCCAGCACGTGCCCGAGCCGGTCGGCCGCCAGCTCCCAGTCGGGCTGCGGCTCGCCCAGGTGCTCGCCGAGCAGCACGCCGCAGCGAAGCCCCTGGTAGATGGAGGAGCAGCAGGTCAGCAGGGCGTACTGCGCCGGAGCGCCCGAGGCGGACCGCTCCCACACGATCTCGCCGCGAGCCGTCTGGAGGTCGACCACGAAGTCGAGCGCCTTCCTGACGGCCGGCCACATCGCGCGCGCGAAGTCCTCGTCGCGGGTGACCAGCAGATCGTGCCACACTCCCACGGCGACGTACGCCGCGTGGTTGCTCTCGCCGTTCTTCTCGACGGCCTCGCCGCGCACGGTCTTCATCGGCCACGAGCCGTCGTCACGCTGGTGCCGTACGAGCCAGTCGTAGCCCTTCCTGGCCTCGGCGGTGAGCCCGGCGACCGTCATGGCCATCAGGCACTCGACGTGGTTCCAGGCGTCGACGTGCCCCTCGGGCCAGGGCACCCCGCCGTCCGGTTCCTGTACGGCGGCGATGCTCCGCGCCGTCTCGACGATCTGCTCCGCTGTGATGACCCCGGGTACGGCCGGGACCCGGCCCGCGTGGGGGGTCAAGCGGGCTTCCGGACGTAGACGACCACGCTCTTTCCGATGAGAGGGTTGAGCACGGCCTCCGCGATGCGGGTGGCCGCGGGGCGCTTCATGATGTCCCAGACGAGCAGCTCGTGGTAGGCCTTGGCCAGTGGGTGGTCGTCGTCGTTCACGCCGACCGCGCACTTGATCCACCAGTACGGCGAGTGCAGGCCGTGGGCGTGGTGGTGCGGGCCGACCTCAAGGCCGGTGGCCTTCAGCTTCGCGCTCAGCTCGGCGAGCGTGTAGATCCGCACGTGCCCGCCGGGGGCCGTGTGGTACGCCTCCGACAGCGCCCAGCAGATGCGCTCGGGCAAGAAGCTCGGCACGGTGATCGCTGCCCGGCCGCCGGGCTTGAGCACCCGATGGATCTCGCGCATCGCCGCCATGTCGTCGGGGATGTGCTCCAGCACCTCGGCCGCGATCACGCGGTCGAACGAGGCGTCGGGGAAGGGCATGGCCAGCGCGTCGCCGGTCACGGTCTCGGCGGTCGCCTCCGGCGGCACCTCGCCCGCCTTGTCCATGGCGGCGAACATGCTCGCGACGCCCTCCAGCTCGGCCGCGTCCTGGTCGAACGCCACCACGTCGGCGCCGCGCCGCAGCACCTCGAACGCGTGGCGGCCACCGCCGCAGCCGAGGTCGAGCACGCGGACACCGGGCCCGACCGGGAGCTTCCCGAAGTCGACGGTCAGCACTTACCGCTCCCCTTTCGCCTTACCGCGGGCCTCGATGGCCTCGCGGTACGCCTCGACTGTCCGCTTGGCCACGACGTGCCAGGTGTACCGCTCCATGACCCGCTCGTATCCGGCCCTGCCGACGCGCTCCCGCTCCTCAGGGGAGTCGTGCAGCCGGCGCAGCACCGAGGCCAGCTCCTCGGGGTCGCCGGGCGCGACCTGGACCGCCGCGTCGCCGACGACCTCGGGCAGCGCGCCCGTACGGCTGGCGACCAGCGGGGTACCGCAGGCCATGTGCTCGACGGCGGGAAGCGAGAAGCCCTCGTACAGCGACGGCACGACGGAGATCTCGGAGGTCGCGATGAGCTCGCCCAGCTCGTCGTCGGAGATGCCGTGGACGAACTTCACGCGGTCCCCGAGTGCCAGTTCCTGGACGAGCTTCTCCGTGGGGCCGCCGGCGGTGGGCTTGCTGACCACGGTCAGGTTCACGTCGCGCTCGGTGGCGAGCTTGGCGACGGCGCGCAGCAGCGTGGCGACGCCCTTCATGGGGGAGTCGGCGCTCGCCACGGCGACGATCGAGCCCTTGCGCTTCGGAAGGTGCGGGCGCGGGTGGAAGAAGCGGGTGTCCACGCCCAGCGGGATGAGCCGCATGTTGTTCTGCGGCACGTTGAAATCGCGGTGGATGTCGGCGAGGCTCGACTCGCTCACCGTGAGGATGGGCTTCAGCCGGGGCGCGACGTGGCTCTGCATGCGCACGAACCCGTACCAGCGGCGCATCGAGAGCTGCTTGCGCAGCGGCGCGGCCTTCAGCTCGATGCGCCGGTCCACGCTGATGGGGTGGTGGATGGTGCCGACGACGGGGAAGAGCTTCTGGATGCCCAGGAGGCCGTAGCCGAGCGTCTGGTTGTCCTGCACGACGTCGAAGTCGCCCTGACGCTTCTTCAGCTCGCGCAGTGCCCGCAGGCTGAAGGTCAGCGGCTCGGGGAAGCCGGCCGTCCACATGGTGGCGACTTCCAGCACGTCGATCCAGTCGCGGTACTCGCCGAGTGACGGGGTGCGGAAGGGGTCCTCGTCACGGTAGAGGTCGAGGCTCGGGATCTTGGTGAGCACGACGCCCTCGTCCAGCTCCGGGTACGGCGGTCCCGACAGGACCTCGACGTAGTGCCCGAGGGCGACGAGCTCGCGGCTGACGTGGCGCAGGTAGACGCCCTGGCCGCCGCAGGTGGGCTTGCTCCGGTACGACAGGAGGGCGATGCGCAGCCTGTCCCCGCCGTGATCCCCGTGCCCTCGCGCGTCGTCTGGAACCTCCACGGACACCCCTTTCGAGAGCGGTGCTCGGTAGCCGCCCACAAGGGGCATGTACCGCGAAAGCTGATCTTAGGAGCGAACCCTACCATCTGGTAGTGGACGCATCTCTAATATGGAATTGTGCCTCATATCACCCTCACGCGCCGCGAACTGGGAAGTTAGGCCAACCGAGCGCGGCTCGGTAGAACGAGTTCTATGTCCGGCGGACGTAGGATCCTCGGCGTCCCATGGCGCTCGACGGGGGGCATGGCGGTACATTCGCGTCTTACAGCTCAGAGTTCGGGCGAAGCAGTACGAGCCGCTGATCCCGAAAGAACAAGGAGGACCCGTTGGCCAGGCGTGCGCTGATCACTGGCATCACCGGGCAGGACGGCTCCTACCTCGCCGAGCACCTGCTCGACCAGGGATACGACGTTTGGGGTCTGGTTCGCGGGCAGGCCAACCCCCGGGTCTCCCGCGTTCGCAAGCTGCTCCAGGACGTGAAGCTCGTCCGAGGTGATCTCCTGGACCAGGGATCGCTGATCTCCGCTGTGGAACGTGTTCAGCCCGACGAGGTCTACAACCTGGGCGCCATCTCGTTCGTGCCCATGTCGTGGGAGCAGGCCGAGCTGACCGCCGAGGTGACCGGCATGGGCGTGCTGCGCATGCTGGAGGCGATCAGGGTGTGCTCCGGGATCACCTCCTCCCGGGCCTCCGCCTCCGGCCAGATCCGTTTTTATCAGGCTTCGTCCTCGGAGATGTTCGGCCAGGTACGCGAGACGCCACAGAACGAGCGCACGCCGTTCCACCCGCGCTCGCCGTACGGCGTGGCCAAGGCGTACGGGCACTTCCTCACCCAGAACTACCGCGAGTCCTATGGGATGTTCGCGGTCTCCGGCATCCTGTTCAACCACGAGTCGCCCCGGCGTGGCGCCGAGTTCGTGACGCGCAAGGTGACGCTGGGCGTCGCGAGGATCAAGCTGGGCCTCGCCTCCGAGCTGCGGCTGGGCAACCTCGAAGCCCGCCGCGACTGGGGCTACGCCGGCGACTACGTCCAGGCCATGCGCCTGATGCTCCAGGCCGGGGCGCCCGAGGACTACGTCATCGGCACCGGGCACACGCAGTCCGTGCGCGAGCTGGTCGTCGCCGCCTTCCAGGCGGCCGGGCTCGACTGGGAGCAGTACGTGGTCGGCGACCAGGCCCTGCACCGCCCCGCCGAGGTCGACCTCCTGTGCGCCGACCCCAAGAAGGCCCGCGTCCAGCTCGGCTGGGAACCGACCGTGGCGTTCGAGCAGCTCGTCGCGATGATGGTCGAGTCCGACCTCCGCCTCCTGTCCGACGGCAACGACCCAGAACAGGACACCTCCTGGTCCTGACGGGTCCGGGACGCCCTGTCAGCCGATCCAGGCTCCTGTGGTGAAGTTGCCGACGTTGATGGCCATGACGGGGATCATGATGGCCATGCTCGTGTACCAGACCCATGGTCGCTTCACACCGGCTACGCCGATGGCCACCCACAGCGGGAACCACGTCAGCGATCCCCGGCCGACCGACATGTAGAACGACGACAGGGTCAGGAACGACAGCACCTGGGGCACGATGTAGGCCAGCTCGGGCCACTTGCGCCGTACCGCCAGGCAGACGGCCAGGGCCAGCAGCACCGCGGCCGAGATGATCTCCTCGTAGTAGGAGGTGGTCAGCGTGGGGACGTCGTCCGACATGTTCCAGGTGTTGAGGAACGCCTCCCACGGCCAGACGGCGTGCCGTCCCCAGAACTGGTCCTGGACGCTGTTGTAGGCCAGCCAGTCGCCCGTGCGGGTCCACTGGTAGATGACGTACAGCACCATCGGCACGCCCGGCAGTGCCAGCCAGGGGAGCAGGCGCCAGCCCCCGGGCGCCTTACGGCCGTTCTCGGCCACCAGGAACATGACGAGCATGCCGAGCACCAGGAACAGGCCCGAGACGCGCACCGTGACGGCGCCCGCGGCGCACAGGGCGGCGTCCTCCCAGCGGCCCCTGCGGGCCAGCAGCCAGGCCGAGAGCGCGAGGGCGAGGAACAGCGCCTCGGAGTAGCCGGAGAAGAGGAAGACGCTGAACGGGCTGAGGAACAGGGCGGCCACGGCGAACTTGCCGCTGCCCGGCGCGTACGACTCGGCGAGCCGCGACAGCGCCACCGCGACGACCGCGCTGGCCACCAGGGAGATGAGCAGTGTCGCGATGCGGCCGTCGTGCACGATCGGCCTCAGGAGCCTGATCAGCAGGGCCATGCCGGGGAAGAACGCGGGCAGCTTGGCGCTGTCCTGCATGCCCGGGGGGCCGTCGTAGCCGTAGTCGGCGATGGCGATGAAGTTCTCGGCGTCCCAGCGGGTGAGCCGGTTGACGAACGGGTCGGTGGTACGGCCGGGGGCGGCCAGGTAGGTGTAGATCAGGACCCCGATGTGGGACAGGAACCAGATCAGCAGAGCCCGCTGGTCGGCGGCGTCCCTCAGGAACCGCGGCGACCACCACCGCCCTGCGGCGTCCCCGTCCGGCTGATCCGGGGACGGCACCGGCTCCTCCCGGGGTAACTCGGGGTCCTCCCGGGAGGAGGTCGGCTTTTCCCGGGATAACGCCGGTCCCTGCGGCATACGATCCGTCACGGGCAAATCCTGATATAGCCCTATACCGGTGGCAAGCGGTTGCTACCGCGTGATGGCGCCGGCTCGGACGCTCCGCGAAAGTTTCACACCGCGGGCCGCTCCCGCTGTCCGCGGTGGCGACCCGGGCGACGGGCGGGTCAGCCGCCGTGGGCCCCGTGGAAGGGGGTGGTGACGCCCTCGTAGGCCAGGTGCAGTGCCATGCCCTGGTCGGCGTGGCTGAGGTTGTGGCAGTGGTTCATCCACATGCCGGGATTGTTCGCGCGGAACGCCACCTCCCAGACCTCGCCGGGCCGTACGTCGAAGGTGTCCAGCAGCAGCGGGCTGCCCGCCGGCGCGCGGCCGTCACGGGAGAGCACCCGCACCGTGTGGCCGTGCAGGTGCCAGGGATGCGTCTCGCGGCCCCTGTTGACGACCGTGACGCGCACCAGGTCCCCTTCCCTCACGAGCTGGGTGGGGATGGACGGGAACGCGTGCCCGTTCACCGTGTGCGCGTACGCGGGCCGGCCGTTCATGATGGCAAGTCCCTGGTCGAGCACGAGCGTGAAGCGGCGGTCGGAGCGGCTGCCCGCCCCGAAGGGCGTGGCACTCGGCGTGCCGTACGACAGCGGGTCGAACTCGGGCCACCCGGAGGTGTCCTCGGCGGCGGACGGGGCCGGCGTCGACGGAGCGTCCGGGGTGAGGCGCAGGCTGGTCGCGCGGTCGTCGACGCGCAGGAGCGCTCCACCGGCGGGCATGGCGAACACGAGGTCGTAGCGACCGCCGGCGGGAAGGCGCAGCCTCGTCCGGCTCAGCTCGCCCGGGGCGTTCAGGTCCCTGCCGTCGATCGCCGCCACCTTGTACGGCGTGCCGCTCAGCGTGAACTGGTGCGGGGTGTTGTCGGTGCCGACCAGGCGCAGCCGTACGGGCGTGCCGGGCGCCACCCGCTGCTCGAACGGCTGGTCGTGGTCTCCCAGAGTGATCTTTCCGCCGAACGTGTGCACGGGGAGGGTGAGGTCGGCCCCCTCGTTGGCGGCTTCGCGAGGAGTGACGACCAGCATCCCGTAGAGGCCCAACTTGACCCCACGGTCCGAGACCTCGTGTGTGTGGTACCAGTACGTCCCCACCTGGGTGGCGCGGAACCGGTACAGGAACTCCTGCCCTGGCATTACGGCGTCCTGCGTCAGGCCGGGGACCCCGTCCTCGCCCGAGGGCACGTCGTAGCCGTGCCAGTGCAGGGTCACCCCCGAGGTGATGTCGGCGTTGCGCAGCCGTACCTCGATCAGGTCGCCCTCGGACGCGGTGACCGGCGGCCCCGGCACCCGGCCGTCGAAGGTCCACGCCGCCACCTCGCGCCCGGAGGACAGGGTGACGGTCGCGGTACGGGCGGTCAGCGTGAACCGCCGTACCTCCCCGCCCGCCGCGGGAGTGGACGGCCCGCGCAGCGCCGTCACCGGCCGCCCCTGCCGCGCGTGACCGCCATCCGAAGCGCTGGAGGCACCGGCTCCCATGGCTCCCATGGCGTGGGTGTCCATGGCGTGGGCTTCCATGGCCGCCGGAGGGCCGCCGCCGGTCTCGGTGGTCCCGGCGGTCTCGGCGGGTACGAACGCCAGGCCCACGCCGGCCAGGCCCACCGCAAGCGTCACGGCGGCGGTGACCCGAAGCCCGGGGACGGGCGCGGAGACGGCCCGCCAGGTCACCAGCACGGCCGCGGCGACCAGGGCCACCGTCACCAGACCGGTGCTCCACGTCGCCGGGTACCCCATCAGGAGCGTGACCGCCGGCCCCGCCACGGCCGCGTACCCCGCCCCGAGAAGCGGGATCACGACCGCGGCCGACAGGTCTCCTCGGCCGCGTACGGCCGTGACCAGGCGCGGTGCGGCGAGGACGCTCGCGGCCAGCCCGGCGACGACCAGTAGCGGCAGCGTGAGCGTGAACTTCTCCTGGACGAACCACCACCCGGCGGGGGCCAGCGCGAGAGCCACCCCCACCCGGGCCAGCGACGCCGCCACGGCGACGCAGAAGAGCGCCAGCGCGAGCCCGGCGCGCCGGGCGGCGGCCGCCGCGCCCGAGCCCAGCCACGCCACCGTGGCGGTGACCCCGGCGACGAGGTCGAGCACGATCAGGCCCGCGACCGTCATCGCACGCGCGCGGCCTCGCCGGGAGCCGCCGCCGCTCCCTTCGCGAAGAGCCGGGCCTGCCGGAACACCATGCCGGACACGGCCATGACGGCGAGCCCGTTGATGGCGTGCAGTCCGAGGATGGCGAGGCTTCCCGGGGTCGTGTTGCCCGCGCTGTCGTCGAGCAGGCCGCCGACGGCGATGATCAGCATCTGGACCACGACCAGGCCGAGCGGGAGGATGGTCATGCCGATCAGCCGGCCCGGCGCCCGCGCGACGGCGGCGGCGACGGTGGCGAGCAGCGAGAGCACCGGGATGACCATCATGCCGGTCATGCCGTGCAAGGCGTAGGAGCTGTCCTCCTGTGGTTTTGTCGAACGCGCCGACAGCGGCGAAGTAGAACTGCGCCACGACGGCGATGAGCATGAGGCCGGCAAGGACGGCATAGGCCCTGCGCACGGTTTACCTCCAAGGTTGGGTGGTTACCGTGATGCTGGCCGACACGGCCCGCCGGGTCGTCCCTCATGCAGCGTCATGTCGCGTACGCCCTGGGGAGTACTTCGCCGGGGAACGCCTAATCCAGTGGGCTCCGGGTCAGCGCTTGCGGCCGACGCCGGCGAGGACCCACATCTTGTCCGGGTCGACCCGCCTGGTGATGCCGGGACGCCATTCGGGGGCGGTGACCAGGCCGGGCTCCACGAGGTCGAAGCCGTCGAAGAAGCGCGTCAGCTCGGCGTGGGAGCGGGCCACCCACGGGGCACCGGCCTTGGTGGAGACCTTGACGAGCTCGGCGGTCTTCTCCGGATGCGGATCCGGGGTCACGTGCGACAGGGCCAGGTAGCTCCCGGGCGCCATCAGCCCCTTGATCCGGTCGACGACCTCGTACGGCCTGTCGGCGTCCTGGACGAAGTGCAGGACGGCGACCAGCAGCACGGCCACGGGCCGGTCGAAGTCGATGAGCCGCCGCAGGTCGGGGTGGTCCAGGATGGGGTCGATCTCGCGCAGGTCGCCGCGTACGAACGAGACGTTGCCGGTGGTGGCGACCAGCGCGTCGCCGTGCGCGACGACGATCGGGTCGTGGTCGACGTAGACCACCGCGGACTCCGGCGCGGTCTCCGCGACGACCTGGTGGACGTTCTGCTGGGTCGGCAGCCCGGAGCCGATGTCGAGGAACTGGCGGATGCCCGCCTCGGCGCTGAGGTAGCGGACCGCGCGGCCCAGGAACTCGCGGTTCTGCCTGGCCATCCGCGGCATCTCGGGGGCGAGGGCGAAGACCTTCTCGGCGGCGGCGCGGTCGGCCGCGTAGTTGTCCTTGCCGCCGAGGGCATAGTCGTAGATGCGCGCGGCGCTCGGGGTGTTCGGGTCGACGCCTACGGGTGCCGGACGCTGGCCTGACATCGTCTCTCCTCTGCCGCCGCCCACCCCCATATGAGGGGAAATATGGGCTGATCGTCCTCTTCGAGGATCTTAGCGGCGGGACCACGCCGATCCGCCGTCCGTCAGGAGCGGGGGCTCCCCCCCCGGGAGCGTCATGCCCCCCCCGGAGAGCTCACCCGGTGACCGCCCACGGGGACGGTCACCGGATGGGATGACCCGGTCAGATCTCCACAGGGAGGGTCTTGATGCCGTTGATGAAGTTCGACCGCAGCCGCTTGGCCTCTCCGGCCTGGCGCAGGTTGGGCAGGCGCTGGGCGACGACCTCGAAGAGCACCCGAAGCTCCAGCTTGGCCAGGTGGTTGCCCAGGCAGAAGTGCGCGCCGCCGCCCCCGAACCCGATGTGCGGGTTGGGGTCGCGGCCGATGTCGAAGTTCGACGGCGTGGCGAACACGTCCTCGTCCCGGTTGGCCGAGGAGTAGAAGACGACGATCTTGTCGCCTTCCTTGATCTCCTTGTCCCTGATGACGGTGTCGCGGGTGGCCGTACGGCGGAAGAGGTTGACCGGGGACACCCACCGGACGATCTCGTCGGCGGCCGTGCGCGCGAGCGACGGGTCGCGTACCAGCCGCTCCCACTGCGCCGGGTTCTCGAACAGGGTGAGCATGCCGCCGGAGGCCGCGTTGCGCGTGGTCTCGTTGCCCGCCACGACCAAAAGCAGCACGAACAGGTCGAACTCGTCCTCGCTGAGCACCTCGCCGTTCTCGGCGGGCTGGATGAGCCGGGTGACGATGTCGTCCTGCGGCTGGTCGCGGCGCTGCGCGGCGAGCTGGTTGGCGTACGCGTAGACCTCCCCGGCCGCCATCGCGCCTTCCTCGGGAGTGCCGGCGTAGTCGGGGTCCTCGCTCCCGATCATCCGGTTCGACCACTCGAAGATCTTGTTCCGGTCCTCGACGGGCGCTCCGAGCAGCTCGCAGATCACGTACAGGGGGAGGGGCGCGGCCACGTCGGTGACGAAGTCCACCGTGCCCTTGGCCGCGGCCTCGTCGATCAGGTTGTGGCAGATGTCGCGGATGTGCTCCTCCAGTGCGCCCATCTGGCGCGGCGTGAAGCCCCGGTTGACCAGCGACCGCCTGCGGGTGTGGTCGGGGGGATCCTGGTTGAGCATCATCATCCGCTGGAGCTCGCGCTGCTCCTCGGGCATCTCGTTGAACAGGGCCAGCTTCTTGCTGGAGGAGAAGAGCTCGGAGTTGCGGGAGACGTGGACGACGTCCTCGTGCTTGGTGACCGCCCAGAACCCCGGCCAGTCGAGCTCGGGATCCCCCTCGTGCCAGAAGACGGGATCGTTGGCCCGCAGCCACCTGAGCTGCTCGTGCGGGACACCGTCCCTCGCGTAGTGATCCTGGTCGACGAGGTTGATTTCCATATGACCACCTGAGGTTTCGATCAAGCGCTTGGCCGAACCAGTTTCTGGAACGTGTTCTATTACGGGCGTGCGGGCACGTCAAGTCACGTGACCGCCACTGATGCGCCCGCCGCGCCGAGCAGCGGAAAGTGCCCCTCCCATCACCGGGCGGACGTCACGGACATTGTATGGAGGTGAAAATAAGGATCGGATGAATCATGCCGCCTGACCTCGAAGGACTTGACGCTGGCCCATCTCCGCGTAGTCTTCTCTCTCAAGACATCCGATGAATTGAAGGAGACGCGTGAAGCTACTGCGAGTGGGACCACCCGGAGAGGAGCGTCCCGCGGTCCTGGACGACACCGGGCATCCGCGTGACCTGCGAAGCCTGCTCGGGCAGGAAGCCGACCTCGACGGGGCCTTCTTCGCTTCGGGGCAAGTGGCGCGCGTCGCGAACGCGTTGCTGAGGAATGAGTTGCCGCTCCTCCGCGAGGACACGGCCTCCGGTGCCCTCGGAGGGCGCATCGGGGCGCCGATCGCGCGGCCGGGGAAGGTCGTCTGCGTCGGCCTCAACTACCGTGACCACGCCGAGGAGACCGGAGCGGCCATCCCCGCCGAGCCGATCATCTTCATGAAGGCACCCAACACCGTGGTGGGGCCGAACGACGAGGTCCTGATCCCGCGTGGCAGTGTGAAGACCGACTGGGAGGTGGAGCTCGCGGTCGTCATCGGGAAGACCGCGCGTTACCTCGACTCTCACGAGGAGGCGCTCGACTGCGTCTTCGGGTACGCCATCTCCAACGACGTCTCCGAGCGGGAGTTCCAGCTTGAGCGCGGCGGCCAGTGGGACAAGGGCAAGTCGTGCGAGACCTTCAACCCGCTCGGCCCCTGGCTCGTCACCGCCGACGAGGTACCCGACCCGCAGAACCTCGGGCTCCGGCTCTCGGTCAACGGCGAGGTCCGGCAGGACGGCGGCACCAAGAACATGATCTTCGGAGTGGCGGAGGTCGTGCGCTACCTGAGCCGGTTCATGGTCCTGGAGCCCGGCGACGTGATCAACACCGGCACGCCCGCCGGCGTCGCGCTCGGTATGCCGGACCAGCCCTACCTCAGGAGCGGGGACGTGATGGAGCTGGAGATCGACGGCCTCGGCCGGCAGCGTCAGATCGTGGGACAGGCATGAGCGCCCACCTGATCACCGCGCTGGAGACCCACGACATCCGGTTCCCCACATCGAGGGAGCTCGACGGCTCCGACGCGATGAACCCCGACCCCGACTACTCGGCCGCGTACGTCGTCCTTCGGACCGACGCCGGCGTCGAGGGGCACGGGTTCGCGTTCACCATCGGCCGGGGCAACGACATCGAGACCACGGCGATCGAGGCCCTCGCGCCCTTCGTCGTGGGCAGGCGCCTGGACGACCTCGGCGCGCTCTGCAAGGAGATGGTGCACGACTCCCAGCTCCGCTGGCTCGGCCCGGAGAAGGGCGTCATGCACATGGCGATCTCCGCGGTCGTCAACGCGCTCTGGGACGCCAAGGCCAAGATCGAGGGCAAGCCCCTGTGGCTGCTCCTTGGGGAGATGTCCCCCGAGGAGCTCGTCTCGCTGGTCGACTTCCGCTACCTCAGCGACGCGCTGACCCCCGAGGAGGCACTGGCCATCCTGCGGAGGGCCGAGCCCGGGCGGCAGGAGCGCATCGCTCACCTCAAGGCGGAGGGCTACGCCGCGTACACCACCTCGCCGGGCTGGCTCGGGTACGACGACGACAAGCTGCGCCGCCTGTGCAAGGAGGCGATCGATCAGGGGTTCACCCAGATCAAGCTGAAGGTCGGAGCCGATCTGGAGGACGACCGGCGGCGGATGCGCATCGCCCGCGAGGTCTGCGGGCCGGGATTCCGCATCGCGATCGACGCCAACCAGCGCTGGGACGTGGGCTCGGCCATCGCGTGGGTCAGCGCGCTCAAGGAGTTCGACCCGTACTGGGTGGAGGAGCCGACGAGCCCCGACGACGTGCTCGGCCACGCCACCATCGCGCGGGCGCTCGCGCCGATCAAGGTCGCGACCGGCGAGCACGTCCAGAACCGCGTGGTCTTCAAGCAGATGCTGCAGGCGGGCTCGCTGTCGATCGTCCAGCTGGACTCCGCGCGCGTGGGCGGCGTGAACGAGAACATCGCGATCCTGCTGCTCGCGGCCAAGTTCGGCATGCCCGTCTGCCCGCACGCCGGCGGCGTCGGCCTCTGCGAGCTGGTGCAGCACCTGGCCATGTTCGACTACGTGGCGGTCAGCGGCAGCCTCGAAGACCGGGTGATCGAGTACGTCGACCACCTGCACGAGCACTTCGTCGACCCCGCCGTGATCGACAACGGCCGCTACAGGGCTCCCCTGGCGCCCGGTTTCAGTGCCACGATGCGCCCTGAGTCGATCGCCGAGTACACGTTTCCCGGTGGCCCCGTCTGGAACATCGCCTCGACGGCGGCTCTGGAGTCGGCGTGAGGCCGGAGGAAGAGATGGAGAAGTCAGATGAGTGAGTTCGGCGGACTCGCCGCGCTGGTCACAGGCGGCGGTTCCGGCATCGGCCTCGCGGCGGCGACCATGCTCGCCGAGCGGGGCGCCCGCGTGGCCTGCCTGGACGTCAACCCGCCTGGCGATCCCTTCGTGGGCGTCAAGGCCGACGTCACCGACGACGCCGCGGTCCGCGCGGCCGTCGCGGAGGCGGCCGGGCGCCTGGGCGGCATCGACATCCTGGTCAACAACGCCGGCATCGGCGCGGCCGGCACCATCGAGCAGAACGCCGACGAGGAGTGGTTCCGCGTCCTCGACGTCAACCTCCTCGGCATCGTCCGGGTGACGCGGGCGGCCCTGCCGTACCTGCGGGCGTCCGGCCACGCGGCCGTGGTCAACACCTGCTCGATCGCGGCCACCGCCGGCCTGCCCAACCGCGCGCTCTACAGCGCGTCGAAGGGCGCGATCCTCTCCCTCACGCTGGCCATGGCGACCGACCACATCGCGGAGGGGATCCGGGTGAACTGCGTCAACCCGGGCACCGCCGACACTCCGTGGGTGCAGCGGTTGCTCGACGCCGCGTCCGATCCGGACGCCGAACGCCGGGCGCTGGAGCAGCGCCAGCCCATGGGGCGGCTCGTGAGCGCCGAGGAGGTGGCCGCCGCGATCGCGTACCTGGCGAGCCCCCTCGCGAGCAGTACGACAGGCACCGTGCTGGCCGTCGACGGCGGCATGCACGGGCTCCGCCCCCGCCCGAAATCCTAGGGTTCCCCAGACCCATGGCGCCGGGGACCCTGACCGGCGGTTCGACAGATGAGACAGACCCGGTCGCTCTTAGGAGCGGCCCGCACCCCCCAACTCCGGTTGAATTGAGGCGACAAGTGAAAATACGATCCTCGGCCACCTGCGTGGCCCTTTTCGCGGTCACCATGACGCTGTCGGCATGTGGGTCCTCCGACCCGGCTGCCCCCGCGGCCTCCGCCGGGGCCGGCTCCTCGGCCCCGGCCGCGGGCGGCAAGGTCGCCGTCGACTTCCCCCGAGCCGACACCGACTTCTGGAACTCCTACAACAAGTACGTCCCGAAGATGGCGAGTGACCTGGGCATCGATCTGATGGCCCCCACCAACTCGCAGAACGACATCGCCAAGCTGGTGTCCAACACCCAGGCGCTCGTCAGCCAGGGCGCGAAGGCCATCGTCATGGCCCCGCAGGACACCGGCGCCATCGCGACCACCCTGGACCAGCTCGCGAGCAAGAACATCCCCGTCGTGACCGTGGACACCCGCCCCGACAAGGGCAAGACGTTCATGGTGGTCCGCGCCGACAACCGCGCGTACGGCGAGAAGGCCTGCGAGTTCCTCGGCGAACAGCTCAAGGGCAAGGGCAAGGTCGTCGAGTTCCAGGGGTCGCTGGCGTCGGTCAACGGCCGCGACCGCTCCGAGGCGTTCGGCGAGTGCATGAAGACGAACTACCCCGGCATCACGGTCTTCGCCGAGCCCACCGAGTGGGAGGGCACCAAGGCCTCGGCCGCGCTGCAGACCCGCCTCACCCAGCACCCCGACATCAACGGCATCTACATGCAGGCCGGCGGCGCGTTCCTCGCCCCCACCCTGCAGTTGCTGAAGTCCAAGAACCTGCTGGTGCCGCCGACCGACCCCAAGCACATCTTCATCGTCTCCAACGACGGCATCCCGCAGGAGTTCCAGGCCATCAGGGAGGGCCAGATCGACGCCACGGTCTCCCAGCCCGCCGACCTGTACGCCAAGTGGGCGCTCTCGTACGCCAAGGCGGCCCTTGAGGGCAAGACGTTCGCCCCCGGGAAGACCGACCACGACAGCACGATCATCGACGTGGGCGGTGGCCGCCTTGAGGACCAGCTCCCCGCGCCGCTGGTCACCAAGGACAACGTCGACGACCCCAACCTCTGGGGCAACCAGGTCAAGTGATGCCGGAATCCACCACCCCGGCCGTGGAGGCCCGGAGCGTCACCAAGCGCTTCGGGCCCACGACGGCACTCGACGACGCGGGGATCGTCATCGGCGAAGGCGAGACCCACGCCCTGGTCGGCCGCAACGGGGCCGGCAAGTCGACGCTGGTCTCGATCCTCACCGGCCTCCAGCGCCCCGACGAGGGCGAGGTGCTCTTCGCGGGCACCCCCGCCCCCGCGATCGCGGACCGTGACGGCTGGCGCCGGCAGGTCGCCTGCGTCTACCAGAAGTCCACGATCATCCCGACGCTCACCGTCGCGGAGAACCTCTTCCTCAACCGCCAGGCGGCTCACGGCCCGATCAACTGGCGCTCGCTGCGGGCCCGCGCCCGCGACCTGCTCGACCAGTACGGCGTGGACGTCGACGCCGGCCGCCTCGCGGGCGACCTCGACGTCGAGCAGCGCCAGCTCCTGGAGATCGCCCGCGCGCTGTCGTTCGGCGCGCGGTTCATCATCCTGGACGAGCCGACCGCACGGCTCGACGGCCCGGCCATCCAGCGGCTCTTCGACCGGATGCGGGCGCTGCGCTCCCAGGGCGTGACGATGATGTTCATCTCGCACCACCTGGAAGAGGTGTACGAGGTGTGCCAGTCGGTCACGGTCTTCCGTGACGCCCGGCACATCCTCACCAGCGCGGTCGGCGAGCTCCCGCACGACGAGCTGGTCGCGGCCATGACCGGGGAGGCCGCCGCGGGCTACCAGGCCCGCCCCCGTACGGCCGACGCCAAGGCGAAGGTCGTGCTCAGCGCCGAGAAACTGTCGCTGGCCGGCCGCTACCAGGACGTGGACCTCACCGTCCGCGCCGGGGAGATCGTCGGACTCGCCGGCTCCGGCAGCAGCGGCAAGATCGGCCTGGCGGAGACGCTGGTCGGCCTGCAGGCCGCCGACAGCGGTCAGGTGACGATCAACGGGGACCGTCCCCGCCCCGGGGACGTCACCTCGGCGCTTCGCGCGGGCCTCGGCTTCGTTCCCGAGGACCGGCACAAGGAGGGCTTCATACCGCTGCTCTCGATCGCCGAGAACGCCACCCTCCCCATCGCCCACAAGCTGGGGCGGTTGGGAGCGGTCTCCCCGGCCTTGCGGCGGGCGAGGGCGGAGCGGATGATCGAGGACCTGGCCATCAAGACCACCGGCCCGTCCCAGCCCGTCGGGGACCTGTCCGGTGGGAACGCGCAGAAGGTCGTCATGGCGCGCGCGCTCGCGGACGACCCGACGGCGCTCGTCGTGATCAACCCGACCTCGGGAGTGGACGTGCGGGCGAAGCAGGCGCTGCTCGGCGCCGTCGAGGACGCCGCCGAACGCGGCGCGGGAGCCGTGCTGGTCTCCGACGAGCTGGACGACCTGCGCATCTGCGACAGGGTCGTGGTGATGTTCCACGGCCGGGTCGTCAAGGAAGTGCCACGAGGCTGGGCGGACGCCGAGCTCGTGGCGGTCATGGAAGGTGTCGACGCACGATGACTGAAACGACCGTGGCCTCACCCGGGACACCGGGCGGCTCTCCCGGGTCTCCGGGCAAGACGCGTTCGGGACCGCCCGTGGTGCGGCTCGCACGGTTCCGCGACCTCGCGCTGGTTCCGGCCATCCTGGTCCTGATGGTCGTGGGCGCGCTGCTCGAACCGGCGTTCCTCAGCGGTGACAACCTGACCAACGTGCTCCAGCAGCAGACCGAGCTGTCCCTGCTGGTGCTGGCGGAGGCGATGATCCTCATCGCCGGCAAGTTCGACCTGTCGCTGGAGTCCACCGTGGGGCTCGCCCCGGCGCTGGGCGTCGGGCTGGTCATCCCGGCCGCCGCCAACGGCCTCGGCACCGACTGGCCGGCCGCGCTCGGGATCCCGATCTGCCTGCTGATCGGTGTCATCATCGGAGCTTTCAACGGGCTGCTGATCCTGCGGTTCAAGCTGTCGGCGTTCATCGTGACGCTGGGCATGCTGATCGTGCTGCGCGGCCTGCAGATCGGCTTCACCGGCGGCCAGAACCTGTTCGCGCTGCCCGAGTCGTTCCTGTACCTGGGCAACGCGCGCTGGCTCGGGCTGCCGGCGTCGATCTGGATCTGCGGGGTCGCCTACATCGCCGGCATCATCACCCTCGGATACTTCCGGCACGGCCGGTCGATCTACGCCATCGGCGGCAACGTCGACGCGGCCCGCGCGGCGGGCGTACGTACCGACCGGGTGGTCTGGGCGGTGTTCATGATCGGCGGGCTGCTCGCGGCCCTCTCCGGACTGCTGATGACCGGCAGGCTCGGCTCGGTTTCGGCGGCCCAGGGCGACGGCATGATCTTCACGGTGTTCGCCGCGGCGGTCATCGGCGGGGTCAGCCTCGACGGCGGCAAGGGCACGCTGTTCGGCGCGCTCTGCGGCGTGCTGGTGCTCGGCCTGATCAACAACATCCTCACGCTGGCCGGCGTCTCGGCGCAGTGGATCCAGGCCATCTACGGAGGCATCATCCTCATCGCGCTGATGCTGGCCCGGGTCACCAGCGGAAAGGCGCAAGATTAGGTGGGCCAGGCCGCACGTACGACGACGAGGCGCCGCTCGGGGGACCGGCCCGATGACGAAGGAGATGTGAGTGGAGAACGGGATCGTGGGCCGGGGAGCGCGGGTGACCGGGTTCGGGTTCGGCGCCGCGCCGATCGGCAACCTGTTCTCGGCGCTCAGCGACGAGCAGGCCGGGGGAGCGATCGAGGCGGCCTGGGCCGCCGGGATCCGCTACTTCGACACCGCTCCGCACTACGGGCTCGGGCTCTCCGAGCGCCGTCTCGGCGCCGCGCTCCGCGACCGGCCGCGTGACTCGTACACGCTGTCGACCAAGGTGGGCAGGCTGCTGGTGCCCTCATCGGCGGGCGGGCGCGACGACCAGGGCTTCGACGTGCCCGCGGACCACCGCAGGGTCTGGGACTTCTCCCGCGACGGGGTGCGCCGCTCGATCGAGGAGAGCCTCGAACGCCTGGGGCACGATTCGGTCGACATCGTCCTGATCCACGACCCGGACGACCACTGGGCGGAGGCGGCCGGCCAGGCCTTCCCGGCGCTGGCCGAGCTCCGCGACGAGGGCGTGATCAAGGCGGTCGGCGTCGGCATGAACCAATGGGAGATGCCGGCGCGCTTCGTCAAGGAGACCGACCTCGACGTGGTCATGCTCGCCGGGCGCTACACGCTGCTCGACCAGTCGGGCGCGGCCGGGCTGCTGCCGCTGTGCCAGGCGCGCGGCGTCTCGGTGTTCGCGGCCGGGGTGTTCAACAGCGGGCTCCTGGCCACGCACGACGCGACCGGCACGTACAACTACGGGCCCGCGCCGGGCGACCTGGTCGAGCGGGCACGGCGGATCGCCGCCGTCTGCGAGCGGTACGGCGTGACGCTCCCGCACGCGGCCCTGGCCTTCCCCTCGCGGCACCCGGCCGTGGTGTCCGTGGTCGCCGGCGCCCGGTCCGCGGCGGAGGTCGAGCGCAACGCCGCCCTCGTCGCGACCCCCGTCCCCTGCGAGCTGTGGACCGCGCTCGCCGAGGAGTCCCTTATCGCCGGCCCGACCATGGAGAGCCACCGATGATCGACGCGCATCACCACCTGTGGGACACCTCGCGCCGTGAGTACCCGTGGATGGCGGGGGAGGCGCTCGCGCCGCTGCGCAGGCCGTACGGCGTCGATGATCTGCGGCGGGAGACGGCGGCCGCGGGCGTCGAGCGCACGGTGCTGGTCCAGACGGTCGCCTCTGTCGAGGAGACCGAGGAGTTCCTGGCGACCGCCGCCGCGTCGGACGGGCTGATAGCCGGGGTCGTCGGGTGGGTGGATCTGACCGGGCCCGGCGTCGCCGACGAGCTCATGCGGCTGCGCACCGGCCCGGGTGGCGACCTGCTGGTCGGCATCCGCCACACGGTGCAGGACGAGCGGGATCCCGCGTGGCTCGCCCGCCCCGACGTACGGCACGGCATCCGCGCGGTGGGCCAGGCAGGGCTCGCGTACGACCTGCTCGTGCTCACGCCACAGCTCCCGGCGGCCAGAGACGTCGTGAGAGACCTGCCGGGGGTGCGCTTCGTGCTCGACCACGCGGCCAAGCCCCCGATCGCCTCGGGTGTCACCGAACCGTGGGCGAGCGAGATCAAGGCCCTCGCCGAGTCGCCCAACGTGACGTGCAAGCTGTCCGGCCTGGTCACCGAGGCCGCCTGGACCGACTGGGACGCCCCTCGCATCGCCCCGTACGCCGACCATGTGCTGTCGTGCTTCGGCCCCGACCGCGTGATGTTCGGCTCCGACTGGCCCGTCTGCGAACTCGCCGCGTCCTACGAACAGGTGACCACCCTCGCACGGCAGCTCACCACGGCCCTCAGCGAGAACGAGCGCGAACAGTTCTTCACCACCACGGCGCAGACGGCGTACGCCTTGCATATTTGACCGACTCGCGACCTCGGTCCGAGCGAACCGAAAGGCAAGGCGCAGGGTCTCTTCCTAGCCGGTGACATCCGGTTTGAGGCCACTGGCCGGACGGAGCATCGGCAACTGGAAGCCGTGTACGCGCAGGCGGCCCAGAACCGTCTGCAGTCCCTCACGTATGTAGGGGTAGACCTCCACCCAGGCGACCTGGTCACCGAACACCTTGAGCGAGGCGGTGTCCTCGGTGAACGCGGCCTGCCGGCCGGCGTCACGGGGACCGTAGGTCACCACCATCGAGATGGCGAACGTGACGATGGCCTCGTCATCGTCGTCCAAGACCTCGCCGCTCAGGTCGAACTTGTAGGAAAGGGAGCCGTCGGCGGTGGCGGCCGCCGCGCCGAGTGCCAGTTGGAGCCTGGACCCGCTTCCAGGCTTCAGCCTCTCGCCGGAGAAGGCCACGGGCGCGATGTCCTGCAACTCGACGCGTTCGCTGATCCTCTTGACGAGATCGGCGGGGTCTTCTCCCGCATGCTCGCTCATCACGTCACCAGCGAGCTTGTGCCGAGAGAGATGTACTGATCCGGAGAGGGAACTCGTGGACCCATGGGGTGTACTTCGGCCTCTAGTCGGATGCTCTCCGTGCTGCCGATGGGTGCCGACTTCCATTGGATCAGCAGGGGGCGCCCCTCGGCCTCGCCCGTGAGGAAGACGCCGGATGATGTGGCCTGAGGGCGCTTGACGCGCCAATCGTTGGCCACCGGGCGTACGGCTCGTTGCTCGACCGCGGCGCGTCGTGGCTCACCCGCGGGCACCAGTCGGATGTCCGCTTCGAACCCCATGGCGTGCAGGTAGTCGGCGAGGGTGTCGATCCGGAGGTTTCCGTCTCCGCGGAAGACCTGGTTGACGGCCGAACGACGAAACCCGAGCCGCTTGGCGAGATCACTCTGCGAAGCCCCGAACAACTCCAAGGCCTGATGGAGAACCGAGAGAACTTCATGACGGAGCCGGGCCGCCGCCAGAGCTCTGGCACCCCTTGTGGTGGCCGCGAACCGCTCATACAGGTTTCTCACGACGCCAGATCCTCCTTCCTGACCCAGATGGCCTCGTCTATCTGCCTCCTCGGTGTCTTCAACGACCTCTTGAGGAACCCGCTGGTGATACGGATGGCGTTGGGAGGGGAGGCGGGGACGTCGAAAAATGGCAACCGGACATCGCCTGCTTTTATCTCTCTTATGCCATCGCGCAGCTCGTTTAGCTCACGAGGAATGGCAAGCGAGCCTGTGTATGCATATCGCTCGAATCTTACGAGGATATCGGCGAGCCGTTTCGCGTCCTTCTGGCTGCGCGATTTTCGAGCCTCGCTATGAACGCGTCGGCCCTGGAGTCTCCTTCACGGGTGCGCGCCGCCTCGATCATCTTGGCCGACCCCCGTTCGTAGTAGATGCGACCGCAATCGGGACACGCGCTTCGCTGTACAGTCAAAACTGTACCTCCTGGGGGGCCGCTTGTCTTCGGTGGAAG
This sequence comes from Sphaerisporangium sp. NPDC088356, assembly GCF_040685555.1. Lineage (NCBI taxonomy): Bacteria > Bacillati > Actinomycetota > Actinomycetes > Streptosporangiales > Streptosporangiaceae > Sphaerisporangium > Sphaerisporangium sp. NPDC088356. Next base: position 73,072 of record NZ_JBFBIK010000004.1, on the reverse strand, counting down.
TCAAAGGATCAACCTTGGCACAGAAGATTGCGGTGCCGTGCTCAATTGCCGCCAATGCCCTGGATTCCAGGGTTCTCGAAGGGGTCGCTTATCCACGTTGTAGTGGAATGTTCTATATGAATGCTCGTGCGAACGCATTACCGTGACCGGCCGCCGAGATTGGCACTGCCTGCGACTGGTGGAGTAAGAGGCGTCCGATATTTACCCTTATGGAATGCTGAAATATGTTATATGGGCTCATTGCCTGGTTGATCTCCTCATCCATGCTGCGGAGTCCTGACGCGAGGGTCGCGTGTAAGACCAGGAGGCGGTCCCGAGCCGATGCCAATGTTGGCTTCGGATCGGCACCCGGATCGCCATGGTGTCGTTACCGGCACGTCCGCTGGGGCTGTGGCGGGTGATTGCGTACTCTTAGCGTGGTATTGGCTGGAATTATCCCAATGCCGGGTATATCTGAAAATGCCGCTGAAAGGGTGGTCTGGAGAGAGCGGGGAGATTTCATAATGGTGGTGCGCAGTGGGGTCGCGGCCATGTTGCTGCCGTTGGCGTTGCTTGATACGGGCGCCATGGTCGCGAAAGCTCAGGCGGAGCCTGTGAGAGCTGGTTCGGAGCCTGTGAGAGCTGGTTCGGAGCCGGTGTTGGCGCTTGGGCGGTTCGGGGCTTATGTGCAGGGGCAGGTGGCCGTCACCTATGACGCGAAACTCGTTCCGGCCGGTGCCGCGGCGGCCGTGGCGTACGTGGCCTCGGGGAACGCGCGCGCGTACGTGCAGTTGAAGGCGCAGGGGCTTCTTCCGAACCGCAAGTACGGCGCGCACGTGCACAACGACAAATGCGGGGCGAAGGGCGAGGACGCGGGGCCGCATTACCAGCACACGCAGGATCCCGTCACTCCCTCCACCGACCCCAAGTACGCGAACGCGCGTAACGAGATCTGGCTGGACTTCACGACCGACGCCCAGGGCAATGGATCGTCACGCTCGGCGCTGGACAAGAAGTTCACCGACCGGCATCCGCACTCGGTCGTGATCCATGCCGAGCACACCCACACCGGAGCCGGTCACGCAGGCCAGGCGGGCGCCCGCCTCGCCTGCCTCGACGTCGACTTCTGAGGGCGTGGTCAGGCGGATCGGGAGGCGGTGCCGGAGTAGCGGGAGGAGGTCTCGCCCGGTCGGGTGACGCTGAAGGCCATCTGGTCCGGGCCTTCGGGGGAGATCTCCACCGTGCTGGGGTGGCACTGGTCGCCCCGCACCTGGTCGAGCCGGAAGGTCGCCGGCGGGGCCTGTCCATCGAGCCTGGTCAGCCGCCCCGTGCAGTGCAGGTCAGCGCCCCACCGCATGGTCCCCGGCCCTGTGGCGCCCTTCAGCAGGATCTCCACGGGGAACACCCGCCCGGCGGTCGGATGCTCGGCGCTGCCGGTCCACCGGCCCGCGTACGAGAAGGTGGCGGGTGCGTCCGGCGAGGCGTTCCCCGCCGTGCCGAGGTTCCCCTGCCACAGCGCGACGCCGATCACGCCGGCCGCGAGGACGGCGGTCCCGGCCACGACGGTGCGCCACCTGGTCCCCGTTCGAGCCGCGGGACCGAGGTCCGTCTCCAGGAGGCCGTGACCGCTCGCCTCCGGCGCCGACGTGATGGGCGCCTCGCCCTCGTGGCCGGCGGCTCGCGGTGGGAAGCTGGGCGTGCCCGGAGCTTCGTGGTCGTCCCGGTGCGCGTCGAAGCCGAGCGTCGACGGGCCCTCGTGGTCGTCCGCCCGCGGGGTGAAGGTGAGCGTGGAGGGGCCGTCGTCCACTGGCGCGAAGGTGAGCGTCGAGGGACCCTGGTGATCGTGTGGTGTGAACGGGAGGTTCGTCGGGCCGTCGCCCCCGGCCGGCTGCGGCTGCGAGGCAAGGGTCGCGCCGGTTTCCAGGACCTCGCCGGGCGACTGGGCCGGGAGGGGCGGCGCACCGTGGCCGATGAGGCGGCGCAGCACCTCCTCGGCGCTCGGCCGCAGGGACGGGTCCTCGGCCAGGCAGGCGACCACGATCTCGCGCAGGGACCCGGTGAGCGGGTCGAGGTCGGCCTCGCCGAACAGGATGCGGCCCAGGGTCGCCTCGAAGGAGTTGGCGGCGTACGCGTGCCTGCCGCTGGAGGTGAAGGCGACCGTCAGCGCCCAGCCGAACATGTCCGCCGGGGGCCCGGCGCGCTCGCCCTTGAGCTGTTCCGGAGACAGGTAGGCGGGCGTGCCTATCGGCACCCGGCCGGTGGTCGCCGTGGTATTCATCAGCCGCGAGATGCCGAAGTCGATGACGCGCGGCCCGTCCGCGCCGAGCAGGACGTTGCCCGGTTTGAAGTCACGATGGACGACGCCCGCGCCGTGGATGGCCGCCAGCGCGGTGGCGGTCCCGACCGCCACCCGGTCGAGCGAGCCGCCCGTACGGGGGCCCTCCGCCGTGATGTGCTCCTGCAGCGAGACGCCGTCCACGTACTCGCTGACGATGTACGGCCGGTCGCCGTCGAGGTCGGCATGCAGCAGCTGCGCGGTGCAGAAGGGTGCCACCCGCCGCACCGCCTCCACCTCGCCGATGAACCGGCGGCGCGCCTTCTCCTCGTCCAGCCGCGAGTGCATCAACTTGACCGCGACGGGGGCGCCGCCGGGGGAGCGGCCGAAGAAGACGACGCCCTGGCCGCCCCTTCCGAGCCGTCCCTCCAGCCGGTAGGTGCCGAGCTGCTCGGGGTCTTCGGCGCGAAGGGGGGCCAGGGGAGACATGTGCCATCCCTACCAGATTCAGCACTCCTGATCGCGCGATGGGCGGGAATCCACGGCGCGACGAGGCTTGGTGCTCACGGGCGGCTCAGGCCGGATGCCGCTGCGGAACGTTCGTCTCCTCGGGTTCGGAGCCGGACCCGGCGCGGTAGCGGGTGAAGGCGGGCAGGGCCAGCCCAATCAGGGCGGCGCCCGCGATGGTGGTCAGGCCGCCGGTCACGGCGCTGAAGGTGGGTGACACCAGCGAGCCGACCGCGCCGGCGCGGAAGTTCCCGAGCTCCGGGCAGCCCACGCCGACGACGTAGTTGGCCGCGCTGACCCTCCCGCGATAGCGGTCGGGCGTGGCGACCTGGACGATGGTCGTGCGGAACACCACGCTGAGCACGTCGGCTGCGCCGGCGACGGCGAGCAGGGTGAGAGCGAGCCACAGGTTTTGGGCCAGGCCGAAGCCGGCGAGACCGGCGCCCCAGACGACTCCGGCGACCAGGATGGCGAGTCCCTGCCGGGACACCCGGCCGACCCATCCGGACAGCGCCGTGCCGAGGATGCCGCCGACCGCGACCGCCGAGGTGAGCAGGCCGAGCGTCTGGGTCGTACCGCCGAAGCGTTCGGCGTTGATCAGGGGAAAGAGCGCGAAGGGCATGCCGAGGATCGTGGCGTTCATGTCCGCGAGGAACGCCCCGCCGAGGATCCGGTTGCGGCCGATGAACCGCAGGCCCTCGCCGACCGCTCGCAGGCTGGGCCGCGTGCCGCCGCCTTCGGGCGGCATCGCCGGCAGCCGGGCGATCCCGTACAGCGCCGCGGCGAAGCTGAGCGCGTCGACGAGGTAGCACAGCCGGAGCCCTCCGGCGGCGGCCGTCACCCCGGCCAGAGCGGGGCCGATCGTCGCGCTGAAGTGGAAGGTGAACATGTTGAGCGCCGCTCCGGCGGGAACCCGTTCGGCCGTGAGCAGCCGCGGCAGGAAGGTGCTCCGCGCGGGACCGTTGACGGCGCTGAGCACGGACTGCACCGCGACCAGGCAGTACAGCAGCCACAACTGGTCGAGGCCCATGAACGCCTGCACCGCGAGCACGGCCGACACCCCGGTCAGGCAGCCGCTGGTCACCAGCACGAGCTTGCGCCGGTCGACGGCGTCGATGAGCGAGCCGCCGGCGAGGCCGAACACGATCGCCGGGAGGGCCGAGGCGAGGCCGACCGCGCCGACCGCGATCGCGGAGCCGGTGAGGACGTACACCTGCACGACGACCGCGAAGCTCGTCATCTGACCGCCGACCGCCGACAGCGTCGACCCCGCCCAGAGCCGCCGGAAAGCGGGTGACTCCTTCAGGGGCCGGATGTCCATGAGGAAGCGTCGCTCGGCCATGTCCTTCTCTTTCGCGCAGGGGGGTGTCAGTACCCCGGGGGTGTCGGTACGGGCGCTCAGGCGGGGGCCGCAGGATGGGACGGCCCGGCCAGCGCCTCGCGGAACGGGGGCGTGGGCGGGATCGTCGAGCGTCAGCTCGCGGCCCATTCGGCCTGGATGGCGGGAAGCAGGGAACGCGTCTTCGTGCTCAGGTGCACGATGTGCTGGCGAGCGTCGTCGCCGGCCTCCAGCGTGACGGGTCGGAGGAGGCGAATCCGGTGTGGGCTGCTTGGGCCTGTGGCTCAGGGGAATGATGATCTGTATAGCGAAACGTCGTTCTCGTTCAAGGCCGGGTTGTTCGTGCTGGTGAGTCGGTAGAGTCGGACGACACGCAACCGGGTGGAGAGTGTAGACATGGCCGCCTCGGCAGACCACGTGAAGGCCCTCGTCAGAGCGCACGCGGCGGGCGACGAGGATACCTTCTATTCTATTGCCCTGCAGATGGCGGCAAAAGCGGCGAGACAGGGCCACACTCGGCTCGCGGGTGAGTTGCGAGACCTTGTGGACGGGCTCAAGGACGAGCCGGCCCCTCGGGTTGCCCCAACGCCAGTGGTCCAGCCACGCGGCGAGCTCGCGGACCTCGTCACCGCCGGCTACCCCACCGTTGGATTGTCTGACATGACGCTGGCCGAGGGCGTGCGAGCGAAACTGGTGCGAGTGCTGCATGAGCAGCGCCAGCGGGAGCGGCTCGCCCATCACGGGTTCTCACCAATTCACCGGCTTCTTCTCGTCGGCCCACCGGGCACGGGCAAGAGCATGACGGCATCGGCCTTGGCCAAAGAGTTGAGCTTGCCGCTGTTCACGATCCGACTCGACGCATTGATCAGCCGGTTCATGGGTGAGACGTCCGCCAAGCTCCGAGTGATTTTTGACGCCACGAAAAAGACTCGGGCGGTCTACTTGTTCGATGAGTTCGACGCGCTGGGTGCCGAGCGTGGGGCGGGCAACGATGTCGGTGAAGCTCGGCGAATTCTCAACACTTTCCTGCTGTTCCTGGACGAGACCATGCCGGAAAGTCTCGTCGTCGCCGTCACCAACCATCCAGGCCTGCTCGACCGCGCGCTTTTCCGTCGGTTTGACTTGGCCATTAGCTACGATCTCCCTAGTCGAAGGCAATCACTGGAGGTCTTCCAGCGTCGGCTCGTGGCCGTGGACACGAGTGCGGTGGACTGGGATGAGGTCGCCGGCCAAGCGGAGGGGCTGAGCCAGGCTGAGCTCGTCCGGGCTGCCGAGGGCGCTGCCAAGCAAGCGATCCTCCAGGACAACGATGCTCTCGACACTCGAAGCGTGATCGCGGCTCTGGATGAACGGCGGATCTCCTGGGATGACCATCGCGATGGTGCATGGCACCATCGATCAGCTTGGCGCTCTGCTCGCCACGAACTGCGTAGTCGCAGAGGTTCATCGGCCATTACGGGTCGATGAGGTCTTCGGTGTCGACCTGGACACACAGCGGGAACTGATCGATCATCTGATCGAGCGCATCGAGCCCGCCCGTCCGCGCTCGCCGGCCATTACGCAGCTCGACACCGGCGTCGCGTCCGCGCACCGGTTGCTGCGCGAGTCGGTGGACGGCATGCACAGCGTGCTCCCCGGAACCACCTCGGCCGACGAACATGGGCACGGCACCAGCATGGCTGGTCTTGCTCTCTACGGTGACCTACGCGGTGTCCTCGCCGGGAACGGCCTGGTACGGCTTTCGCACCGCCTTGAGTCGGTGAAATACGTGGACCCTTCAAGACCGGGATCCACCACGGCTCCCGAGTTGTACGGCGCCGTAACGGCGGATGCGGCTGCCCGTGTCGAGATCGAGGCTCCTGCTCGGCAAAGGGTATTCTCCATGCCGGTCACCGCGACGAACGGGGCATCGGGGGGGCAACCGTCGTCCTGGTCAGCCGCGCTCGACGCGATTTCTTTCGGGACTGACATTTCATCAAGCCCGACAGGTATCACGCTGCTGGGCGAACCTGAGGCCGCTGCCCGGCGTCTCTTCGTGGTCTCGGCAGGCAACGCGGCTTATGCCCTCCATGCGCCAACTGGTCTGCCTGACTACCTCGAGTTCTGCGACGGTCAGCGGGTCGAGAACCCGGGCCAGGCGTGGAACGTGCTAACCGTTGGCGCTGTTACCAACCTCACTGACGTGCCGCAGAATGGAAGCTTTCATAATTGGGAGCCGGTGGCACCGCCCGGAGAGCTTTCCCCGCACAGCCGCACGTCGGTTCTCTTCGACGGCCCTTGGCCGGTCAAACCTGACATCGTGCTAGAAGGAGGCAACCTTCTCACTGACCCGGTGCGCGTCGAGCAGGGAAGTCACGACGTGGTGAGCTTGCTCACAACGTCGTATCAGGGAGGTCTCACCACGGCCAATGCCACCAGCGCCGCCACCGCGCAGGCTGCCCGGCTGGCCGCCCTGGTGATGGCCCGATACCCGGGCCTGTGGCCGGAGACCACCCGAGGACTGCTTGTGCATGCCGCCCACTGGACTCCCGCGATGCGGCAGCGGATCTTGGCCAGGGGGGTAACGAAGGGGCAGAGGGCAGCGCTCCTGCGCCGTTACGGTTGGGGAGTACCCACCGAGGACCGGCTGCTTACCAGCGCGTCGAGCGATGTAACGCTGATCATCCAGGACGAGTTCCAGCCCTTCCAGCGTGAGAAGTCCGGAGTCAAGATGAGAGCGCTCCGGCTCCACGAGCTTCCGTGGCCCCGCGAGCAGTTGCTTGATCTGCATGACGCGACCGTGCGGATGCGGATCACCTTGTCGTACTTCGTCGAGCCCAACCCTTCGAGTAGAGGTTGGGACGTGCGTTATCGCTATCCGTCACACCAGCTCCGCTTCGACGTCAAACGCCCCACCGAAACCATCCAAGAGTTCAAGGCTCGCGTCGGTCGTGAGGCGCAACAGGAAGAGGAGAACCACGCACCAGCGCCGTCCGTGCCCGATGGCCGCTGGTGTGTCGGGCCTGCCCACCGGCACAAGGGTTCACTGCACGCGGACATCTGGGAGGGCTCGGCTGCTGAGTTGGCCGAGGGCGGCGCCATCGCGGTGGTCCCGGTGGGCGGGTGGTGGAAGGACTACCGACGGAAAGACCGCGCCCACCTGCCGGTTCGCTACGCACTTCTGGTTTCGCTGACTAGCGAGGTTCCGACCGACATCTACCTGCCGATCACTGCGAAGATCGGCATACCCGTCGCAATTGCTACATAACTCCGTGCCGATGCGGTCCTGCGGACTGGATCTAACAAGCGGGCATTTTCCTCTAGGCGATCTCTCTAACGGAGCCGATTCCATCCAGTGAGAAGTCGCGGATCTGGCCCGTCAGTTCTGCGATGCGCTCCCTCTGGATGAGGACCTCTTTCCGGGGCCACATCCAGGTCGCGGGTGGTCTCGGCTCACGTGTTCGGGCTCCTTACTCAATACCGGCGCGCGGCACACTGGCGAGGGCGGTGACGTGGGTCAGAGGGCTCGGCGGAGCCATTCTTCGACGCCTGCGACGTGCACCGTGGCCCAGGCGCGGGCGATGTCGGGCTGGTGGCTGGCGATGGCCTCGTAGATCGCCGTGTGCTGCTCCTGGGTCTTCACGGTGGCCCCCTCCTGCGTGAGGCCCCGCCAGATGCGCGCCCGGGTGGTGGGGCCGGAAAGGCTCTCGATCAGCGAGCACAGCACGGTGTTGCCCGAGCCCTTGGCGATGGCCTGGTGGAAGTCCAGATCATTGGCCACGAGCTGCTCGATGTTGGGCTCCTCGGGCAGGGCTTCGAGGATGGTGCGCAGCTCCTCGATGTCCTCCGCGCTCATGTTGGCGGCGGCCATCGCCGTCGCCGAGGGCTCCAGGATGCGGCGGACCTGGAAGAACTCCAGCACGGTGTCGTCGCGATGGAAGTCGACCACGAACGAGAGGGCGTCGAGGAGCAGCCGCGGCTCAAGGCTCGTGACGTACGTGCCGTCGCCCTGGCGCACGTCGAGCACGTTGATGAGCGCGAGCGCACGGACGGCCTCACGGAGCGAGTTGCGGGATAGACCGAGTCGCTCGGCGAGGTCGGCCTCCTTGGGCAGCCTCGCACCGGGGGCCAGCTCGCCGGAGACGATCATCCCCTTGATCTTGTCGATCGCCGCGTCCGTGACCGCCACGGAGTCACCACCCCTGTAGTCGCGCGTTCAAGCCAATACATCGGATGTCTAGGAGTGTATGCCGTCAGTGTGTCGTGGCTGTGAACCGAACGGGATCACCGGGAGCACCAGGCTCGCGGCGGATCACCCCGCGGGCCTCGAGCGTCCGCAGATGGGCCGCCGCCTCGCCCGCCGCCATCCCGCGCTGCATCGGCGCCAGGTCGGCCCACGGGCGGTTCCAGGTCATCCGCTCGGCGACGTCCCAGATGGTCGGCGAGACCGGGGAGAGCCCGGCCAGCAGGTCGCGCAGCTGTATGAGCTTGTCCTCGTGGTGGGCGCGGATCTCGGCCGCGCGCGTGGCGACGTCGGGGAACGTCCACTCGTGGGCGGGAAGGGCCTCGACGCTCCCGAGGCCGGTCACGCGCTCCAGGGAGGACAGGAAGTCGCCCAGCGGGTCGACGTCGGTCCGGTCGTACGGATAAATCCCGATATGAGGGGTGATGCCGGGCAGGACGTGGTCCCCGGTGAAGAGCCGGTCGGCGTCCTCCAGGTACAGGCAGACATGCCCGGGCGTGTGCCCAGGCGTCCAGACCGTGCGGAGCCTGCGGCCCGGCACGTCGATCAGGTCCCCATCCCTGAGCTCCAGGTCGGGCACGGCGGGCGGATCGGGACGGCCGGACAACGCGACCGCGTCCGCGTCGGACCCCGCGCCCGCCCGGCGCATCATGTCGGCCTGGAAGTTCCGGTGGGAGCCCTCGGCCAGCTCGTGGATCAGCCGCACGAGCGCGGCGTCCGCCTCGTGCATGGCGATCCAGCCGCCGGACTCCTCGCGCACCCGCCCGGCGAGCCCCGCGTGGTCGGGATGGTGGTGGGTGACGACCACCCCGCGCACCGTACGGACGTCGATGCCCAGGGTGGCGAGCCCGTCTCGAAGCGCCAGCCAGGCGTCCTCGTGGTTCCACCCCGCGTCGACGAGCACCGGCCCTGAGGGGGACTCGACGGCGTACACGAGCGTGTACCCGAGGGGGTTGCCGGGGATCGGCACCGGGACGCTCCACACCCCGCCGCCGAGATCGGCGGGCCGCTGCGCGCTGTACGGCCTGCGGCGCGTCTTCACACGCGCTCGAGAACGGTGGCGGTGGCGAGGGCGCCTCCGGCGCACATCGAGACCAGGGCGGTCGAGGAGTCGGATCTCTCCAGCTCGTGGAGGGCCGTGGTGATCAGGCGTGAGCCTGTGGCGCCCACTGGGTGGCCGAGCGCGATGGCCCCGCCGCTCACGTTGACGGCGTCCATGTCCGGCTGGTGGACGGTTGCCCAGGACAGCACGACGGCGGCGAACGCCTCGTTCACCTCGAACCTGTCGATGTCGGCCACCTTCATGCCCGACATGGCCAGCACCTTGGCGGTGGCGTCCACCGGGCCGTCCAGGTGGTAGTACGGCTCGGCGCCGACCAGCGCCTGGGCCAGGATGCGGGCGCGCGGGCGCAGGCCCTGCCTCGCGGCGGCCTCCTCGCTCATCAGCAGCACGGCCGCCGCGCCGTCGGAGATCTGGGACGACGTGCCCGCCGTGTGTAACGCGTTCTCGCCGAGCACCGGCTTCAACCTGGCGAGCCCCTCGGCCGTGGTGTCGCGCAGGCCCTGGTCCCTGGAGACCGTGCGGCTCTCGCCGGTCGCCTGCCCGTCCTCGCCCAGCACGGGGGCGGTGACCGGGATGATCTCGCGCTCGAACCGGCCGTCGGCCCACGCCTTGGCGGCGCGCTGCTGTGATCTGGCGCCGAACGCGTCGAGCCGCTCGCGCGTGAGCCCGCGCCGCCTGGCGATGCGCTCCGCGGCGGTGAACTGGTCGGGCATGTCGATGGACCAGTCTTCGGGCCGGGGCTTGGCGGGGAGCACGTTGCTGCCGAGCGGCTGGCGGCTCATGGCCTCGACGCCGCAGGCGACGCCGGCGTCGATGACGCCCGCCTGGATGAGCGCCGCGACCAGGTGGACGGCCTGCTGGGACGACCCGCACTGGGCGTCGACCGTGGTCACGCCCGTCTGGTACGGCAGGCCGGCGTAGAGCCAGGCGTAGCGGCCGATGTGCCCGCCCTGCTCGCCTGCCTGGGTCACGCACCCGGCGAACGCCTGGCCGATGGTGGAGGGGTCGACGCCGGACTTGTCGACCACGCCCCTCATGGCCGTCGCCAGCAGGGCCTGGGGTTTGAGCCCCGCCAGCCAGCCGTTGCGCTTGCCGATCGGGGTGCGTACGGCCTCGACGATCACCGGCGTGCCCATGCGGGCCTCCTCAACGTCCGAACGTTGTTCTAGCCGAGACTGTAACGGGTTCTATTTTGAGGTGGAAGCCCCGGGCGCCGGGGGTCGGACGCCGAAGTCGCTGAGCAGGCGCCCGGCGGCGATCTCGATGCGGCGCTGGATCTGCTCGTAGGTGCGCCGGCCTCGGAGCATCTCGAGAAGCTCGTGCACCCAGATGCTCGCCAGCGAGCCCGCCAGGGCGAACTCCTCCTCGGTGGCCGACTGCGCGGTGAGGCCGTCGCCCGAGACGCGCAGGAGCAGGCCGGCCATGCGGTCGCCGAAGGGGGTGTCGACCTCGGCCATGATCAGCGAACGGATCAGCGCGTCGGCCAGCTCGGGCTCGCGCATGAGGCCGCGGGTCGCCCGCATGAGCACGTCGACGGCCCGGCCCGCCGGGGAGGCCGCGCTCGGCGGCCGGCGCTCGATGCTGCTTTCGAGCAGGTCGAGCTCCTCGCCGACGACGGCGACGACCAGATCCATCTTGGAGGGGAAGTAGCGGTAGAGCGTGCCGAGGGCCACCCCGGCGCGCTCGGCGACGGTGCGCATCTGCATGGCCTCGACGCCGCCCCTGGACGCGAGCGCGGCGGCGGCCTGGACGATGCGCTTGCGCCGCTGGTGCTGGCTGCGCGTGCGGACGCCGGAGGAGACCGGGGCGGCTGGAGGCGAATGCGCCACGTGATCGTCGCCGTCGGGCCCGATGGGTGCCGGGACGGCTGGGGCGCCGGCATGCGGGGTGCGCATAAGAACACGTTACCGGATTACTCGCAGGTAGGCCTTGTTACTGACCGGTCACAACGAATGCCGGTCTTGCATGACGTTTGTGTTGCGAGCAGATATCTGCCGGCCTCACCGTAAATGTCCCTGGACACAGATTGGAATCTGTTCTAGTTTGCGGCTGACCAGGTCATGGGAGGCGTCATGTCGGCGGACACGCTCGTGGAGCTGCTCCAGGCGAGGGCTCGGGACGACCGGCTCGGCCTGCTCTTCGAGGAGCGCACCTGGTCATGGCGTGCTTATGTGGCCGAGTGCCGCGACCGCGCCGCCTGGCTCGATGAGCTCGCCCGCCGCCGTCCGGCGAACCGTCCGCATGTCGCCGTCCTGTTCGACAACGTGCCGGAGCTGCTGTTCCTGCTGGGCGGTGCGGCGCTGTCCGGGCATGTGCTCGTCGCCCTGAACACCACCAGAAGCGTGGACGAGCTGGCGCGGGACGCGTCGGCGACGCACACCGGCCTGGTCGTCCACGAGCCCGCGTACGCCGGGATCGCCACAGCCATAGCCGGACGGCTGGGGGTGACGGCGATCGGCGTCGACCCGGAGGGACGGCGCGGCGCCCGGATGGAGGAACCGGCGGCGCGCATAGACGACCCCGGCACCCGGCGGGACGGCCCGGCGGCCCCTCCCGCCGCCTCGGAAGCCCTGGTGATGCTGATCTTCACGTCCGGGACCTCCGGGCGCCCGCGCGCCGTCAAGGTGACGCAGCGCAAGATCGCGGTGCCCGGCACGAGCCTGGCGGCCATGCTGACGCCGGAGGACGTCGTCTACTGCTCGATGCCGCTCTTCCACTCGGGTGCGATCATGGCCGCGTACGCGCCCGCCGTGGCCTCGGGGGCGGCACTGGTGCTGCGAAGGCGGTTCTCGGCGTCCGGCGTGCTGCCCGACCTGCGGCGGTACGGCTGCACGTACCTGCACTACGTCGGCAAGGCGCTGTCGTACGTCCTCGCCACCCCCGAGGGGCCGGATGACGCGGGCACCTCGCTGAGGATCGCGTTCGGCAACGAGGGGAGCGCCACCGCCACCAGGCGGTTCGGCCGGCGGTTCGGCTGCCGCGTGATCGACGCGTTCGGCTCCACGGAGACCGCCATCTCGATCACCCCCGACGCCACGGGGCCGCCAGGAAGCCTGGGACGCCTGCCGGAAGAGGTGGAGATCCGCGATCCCCTCACCGGAGGGCGCTGCCCCCCCGCGATCATCGAGGACGGCAGGCTGCTGAACGCCGGCGAGGCGATCGGCGAGCTGGTCAACACCCGAGGGCTCGGCCTGTTCGAGGGCTACTACAACGACCCGGGCGCCGACGGCGAGCGCGTACGGGAAGGCGCGTTCTGGAGCGGCGACATGGCCTACGCCGACCCCGGCGGCTGGGTCTTCTTCGCCGGGCGCGGCACCGAACGCCTCCGGGTGGACGGGGAGAACCTGGCCGTCGCCCCCATCGAGGGCGTGATCCGCGAGTTCCCCGGAGTGGTGGAGGCGGCCGTCTACCCGGTGCCGGACGCGGCGGCGGGCGACCAGGTGATGGCCGCGCTGGTGCTCGAAGGCCGTTTCGACTCCGAGGCGTTCTCCTCGTTCCTGGCGGGCCGGAGCGATCTCGGGAGCAAGGCGCTGCCGCGCTACGTGCGCGTCGCGGAGGAGCTGCCGCAGACCCCGTCCCACAAGGTCGTCAAGCGCGTGCTGGCCGCCGAGGGATGGCGCGCGGGCGATCCGGTCTGGTGGCGTCCCCCCGGGGCGCCGGCGGCCTTCAGGGAGATCACCCCGGCGGACCTCGCGGCCATCGAGGAGGAGTTCACCCGGCACGGACGACGCCACCTGCTGGACCTTGACGCATCCCATTCCGGACGAGCAGCACCCGTGGAGCACTGATGGACCTCATCCCGGACGACCAGCACCCCCTGGAGCGATGATGGACTTCACCCTGGACGAGACGCAGGCGGAGCTGAGGGAACTGGCCGCGAGCCTGTTCGGCAGGGAGGCCGCGCACGACCGGCTCGCCGACCACGAGAAGGGCGGCAGGCCGTACGACGCCGGGCTCTGGCACGCGGTGGCGCGGGCCGGGCTGATCGGCGCGTGCCTGCCCGAGGACGCGGGCGGCGCCGGGCTCGGCGCGGTGGGGCTGGCCGTGATCCTGCGCGAGGCGGGGGCGAAAGTGGTCCCGGCGCCGATCCAGGACAGCCTGGTCGCGGCGATGGTGATCGGGCGGTACGGCTCCGCGGAGCAGCGCGGGAGGCTGGCCCGCCTGACCGAGGGCGAGATCGTGCTGACCGCCGCGCTCCTGGAACCGGGCCGGGACCTCGGGGCGACACCCCTGACGACGGCGCGGCGATCAGGGGAAGGATGGGTGCTCTCCGGGCGCAAGACCATGGTGTCCTACGCCGCCGAGGCCGACGCCATCCTGGTGCCCGCCCAGACGGAGCAGGGCACCGGCCTCTTCCTGGTGAGGCCCGGGGACGCGGTGGTGCGGGCCGTGCCGGCCACCACCGGAGAGCCCGCGGCGGCCGTCATCCTCGACGGCGCCCCGGGTGAGCCGGTCGGCGAGCCCGGCGGAGCAGCCTACGGCACGCTGCGGCTGCTCGCCCTCGTCGCGATCACCGCCAGTGCCTCCGGCGTGCTGGCGGGGGCGCTGGGGCTGACGACCGAGTACATCAAGGCGCGCAAACAGTTCGGCCGCGCGCTGGCCGAGTTCCAGGCGGTGACGGTGCAGATCGCGGACGTCTACATCGCCGGGCGGGCGCTCGACGTGGCGGTCTGGTCGGGCGCGTGGCGGGTCGACGCCGGGCTGGACGACGAGGCCGAGCTGGACCTGGCCGTCGCGGCCCACACCGTGACCGACGCCGCGCTCGTCGGCCTGTACACCTGCCAGCACCTGCACGGCGGGATCGGCCTCGACGTGACATACCCGCTGCACCGCTACTTCGCCTGGGGAAAGCACCGTGCCCACCTTCTCGGTGGCGTGGAGGCCCGGCTCGACACGATAGGAGCGCTCGTCTGATGCTGATCGACCTCACCCCCGAGCAGAAGCGGCTGCGCGCGGAGCTCCGCGACTACTTCACCGCGTGCCTGACCGGCGAGGACCGCAGGAAGATCGCCCAGGACCCGTTCGGCGAGGCGTACATCGAGCACTGCCGCAGGCTCGGCCGCGACGGCAAGCTCGGCCTCGGATGGCCCAAGGAGTACGGCGGCGCCGGTCTCGGGCCGCTGGAGCAGCAGATCTTCGCCAACGAGATCGCCCGCGCCGAGGTGCCGTACCCGATCATCACGCTGCAGACGGTCGGCCCGACCCTGATGCAGTACGGCACGGCGGAGCAGAAGGAGTTCTTCCTGCCCCGGATCCTCGCCGGGGAGTGTCACTTCGCCATCGGGTACAGCGAGCCCGGAGCCGGGACGGACCTCGCGTCCCTGCGCACCACTGCCGTGAAGGACGGGGACCACTACGTCGTCAACGGGCAGAAGATCTTCACCTCGGGCGCCCACTACGCCCAGTACATCTGGCTGGCCGCCCGCACGAACCCGGACGCCAAGAAGCACCGCGGCATCTCGATGATGATCGTCGACACGACCGACCCGGGGTACTCCTGGACGCCCATCATGACGATGGACGGGCGCCACCACACCAACTCGACCTACTACACCGACGTGCGCGTGCCCCTGAACATGCTGGTCGGCGAGGAGAACAAGGGCTGGGATCTCATCGTCAACCAGCTCAACCACGAGCGGGTCACTCTTGGCCCGGCCGGGAACATCGCCCACGTGTACGACCGGTTCGCCGGCTGGGCGCGGCGTACCGGCGCGATCGAGGAGCCGGCGGTGCGGCGGGCCATCGGGCGGGTATACGCCTACTTCCGCACCAACGAGCTGCTGAACTGGCAGGTGGCGGCGAACATGGACCTCGGCTGGCTGGGCGCCCCGGACGCCTCCGCCACCAAGATCTACGGCTCCGAGCGCATGCAGGACGTGGGCAGGATCGTCGGCGAGGTGCTCGCCCGGTACGGCGACCCGTCCGACCCGGAGACCGCCGCGTTCGTCGACGTGCTCGACCACGGGGTCAAGGGCGCGGTCGTGCTGACCTTCGGCGGCGGGGTGAACGAGGTCCAGCGCGAGCTGATCGCGATGCTCGGCCTCGGGCTCCCGCGACCGCCTCGATGACGCCCTTCCCCACGAACGTGGCCGGAAGGCCACCCGCGCACGCTGAGGAGAGACAGTGACGACGGCCGAGACGAGCGTCCACGACCGGCTGACCGCCCTGGCGGAGCGGCAGATCGCCGTGGGCGAGATACGGGGGGTCGCCGCCACCGACCCGGTGAACCTGCCGATGATCCACCACTGGACCGACGCGATGGGGGACGCCAACCCCGTCTACACCGACGAGAAGTTCGCCGCAGGCAGCGTGCACGGGGAGATCGTGGCCCCGCCCGCGATGGTCCAGGTGTGGACGATGCCGGGGCTGCGGCGCGACAAGGGCGCGGCGAGCCCGATGGACGGCGTGCTCGCCCTGCTGGACGAGGAGGGCTTCACCGGGGTGGTGGCCACCAACTGCGAGCAGACTCACCACCGCTACCTGCGGCTGGGGGAGCGGCTCGTCCCCGCCACCCGGATGACGGGCCTGTCGGGTCCGAAGACCACGGCGCTCGGCGACGGATATTTCGTGACCTGGGTGGTGACCTGGTACTCCGGGACCGAGCCGGTAGCGGAAATGATGTTCCGGGTACTGAAGTTTCGCCCCCGGGAGAAGAAAGCAGCGCCCGAAGCGCGCGAGCCGTACCCCCTGAAGCCGGCCGTCAACAGGGACACGGCGTTCTTCTGGGAGGGTGTGCGGCAAGGCGAACTACGGATCCAGAAATGCGGCGACTGCGGCGAACCGCGGCACCCGCCGGGCCCGGTCTGCCCGTCGTGCCGGTCGGTCAACCGGACGTACACCGTGGCGAGCGGGCTCGGCGAGGTGTACAGCTTCGTCGTCCACCACAACCCGCCGGTGCCCGGGATCAGGACGCCTTTCGTGGTGGCGGTAATTGAATTACTGGAAGGCGTACGCATTGTCGGGAACGTTGTGGAATGCGAGCCGGAGAAGGTGGGTATCGGTATGCCGGTGCGTGTGACATACCGCGAGATGGACGACGAGCTCGTCCTGCCGATGTGGGAACCCCGGGAGCCATGATGCGCACATTGACGGAAGACGACATCCAGCGCGGAGCCGTGCTTCCGCTCCTGCGCATCGAGCTGAACCCGACGATGGTCATCTCCACGGCGCTGGCCACCATGGACTTCACCCCGGTGCACCACGATGTCGAACGCGCGCAGGCTCAGGGCTCCAAGGACATCTTCCTGAACATCCTGACCACCATGGGGTTGGTCGAGCGCTACGTCACCGACTGGGCAGGGCCCGAGGCGCTGATCCGTGGCATCAACGTCCGGCTGGGCGTCCCCGCGTACGCCGGCGACACGATCACCTTCAGCGGGACGGTCACGTCGCGCGAGGGCGGCGAGGTCTCCGTCGACGTGCGCGGCACGGTCAGCCTGGGTGACCACGCCACCGGCACCGTCCGCTTCTGCCTCCCCGGCTGAGCCGCCGGCAGCGTCGTCATCTGGGCCGTCATCTGGGTCGTCATCAGAAAGGCACACCACGTGTACTCGCTTTCCGGCCGTACGGCCGTCGCGGGCGTCGGCGCGACCGAGTTCTCCAAGGAGTCCGGCCGTTCGGAGCTCCAGCTCGCCGCCGAGGCCGTCTTCGCCGCGCTCGACGACGCCGGGCTGTCGCCCTCCGACGTGGACGGCCTGGTCACCTACACGCAGGACAGCAACCAGGAGATCTCCGTCGCCCGCGAGGTCGGGATCGGCGACCTGTCGTTCTTCTCCCGGGTCCACTATGGGGGAGGAGCGGCGTGCGGCACGGTCCTGCACGCCGCGATGGCGGTCGCGACCGGGGCGGCGTCCACGGTCGTGTGCTACCGGGCGTTCAACGAGCGATCCGGGCGTAGGTTCGGCCAGCCGGACGCCCGGCTCGGCGGCGAGCCCTCGTCGCAGGGCATGGAGATGAGCTGGCACGTGCCGTACGGGCTGATGACGCCGGCCGCCTGGGTCGCGATGTTCGCCCAGCGGTACATGCACACCTACGGCGCGACCTCGGAGGACTTCGGCCGGGTCGCCGTGGCGATGCGGCGGCACGCCGCGGCCAACCCGGCGGCGTGGTTCTACGAGAGGCCGATCACGCTGGAGCAGCACCAGCAGTCCAAGTGGATCGTGGAACCACTGCACCTGCTGGACTGCTGCCAGGAGAGCGATGGCGCCGTGGCGCTGGTCGTCACCTCGGCCGAGCGGGCGAGGGACCTGCGGCGGTCCCCGGCGATCGTCACGGCCGCCGCGCAGGGCTCTGGCGCCGGGCAGATGATGATGACGAGCTTCTACCGCGATGACATGTCGGGCCTGCCGGAGATGGGGGTCGTGGGACGCGGGCTATGGGAGATGTCGGGAATGTCGCCTGAAGACATCCAGACGGCCATCCTCTACGACCACTTCACGCCGTTCGTACTGAGCCAGCTGGAGGAGCTGGGGTTCTGCGGCAGGGGCGAGGCCAAGGACTTCATCGCCGGCGGCGGCATCGAGATCGACGGGCACCTGCCGGTGAACCCCCACGGCGGGCAGCTCGGCGAGGCGTACATCCACGGCATGAACGGCATCGCCGAGGCCGTGCGGCAGATCAGGGGGACGTCCGTCAACCAGGTGCCCGGCGTCCAGAACGTGCTGGTCACCGCGGGCACCGGCGTCCCGACGAGCGGGCTCATCCTCTCCCAGGACTGACGGTGGTGCTCGCTGGTCAGGGAGTGACGATCGTGGGGACCGCGAAGAACACGATCATCGCGATCGCGACGCAGAGGATGAACCCGGCCACCTCCCAGAGCCAGTCGTAGTGGTGCTCGCCCAGCTTGATCGGCTTCGGCCGGTCGTGCCGTCGCGGTCGCGCCGCCGACGTCCCCTGCCCGGGTACGGCCGCCCCGGCCTGCCCGGGTACGGCCGCCCCGGCCTGCCCGGGTACGGCCGCCCTGGTCTGTTCGGGCACGCTCGCCGCCGTCGCCGGCTCGGTGACGCCGTCCACGACCTTGCCGGTCACCGGCTCGGCCAGGGACATCGGTTTCTCGGGGGACGCGGTCTCTCCGGCCAGGGCCGTCGTCTCCCAGGCGGACGACGTCGCGTCCGGGGTCGTGACGGCCGCCACGTCACCCGGCGCGGGCGACTCTTCCGGCCGGGCGGGCGTCTCCGGCTCGGTGGGTGCTTCCGGCTCGGCGGGCGTACGCGTCCTGGCAGCGGCGCCGAACCTGGCACGCAGTTCGGCCAGGGCCGCCGGAAGCGTAAAGGATGCACGCCTGTCCGCGGACTTGTGCCCGCGAGCCTCGGCAGGCTGTGCCACCGGCTGTGCCGCCGTGTCTCCGGCGGCCTTCCGGGAAGCCCTTCGTGAGGCGGAACGCCCCGGGCTGCCGGACGCGGGACCGTCCACCTCGGGAGACGGCCGGCCGCCGAAGGTGCGCCGCAGGGTGGGCCAGTTACCGGTGGCCAGTGCCTCGCTGAAGGACGACGACTTCTCGGGGGACCAGTCGCGCCCGGTATCTGAGGGCCTGTCCACGGCCGGAGCGCCGTCCGCGGGGGGAGCCTCCGGCCCGGCCGGCGCGACCGGGATGGCGGGGAAGAAGGCCGACACATCAGATGAGGCGACCAGCACGTCCGGGAAGGCGACCGGCGCGCTGAGCGGCATGGCGGGCAGGTCGTGCCGGGCGGCGGTGCCGAAGGCGTCCCGAGGTGTGGCGGCGGGGGGCCCGGCTGAGGCGGCGGGCGTGCCCGGCACGTCCGGGGCAACCGGCGCCACCGGGGCGGTCAGGGGGGCGGTGGCGGCGGCTTGGCGGCGGCGGCGGGGCCTCGGGAACGCGTCCGGTGCTCCGGGGCGCGATGCCCGGATCTTCGGCATCGGCTCGGTGGCGGCCTCGTGCCCGGACCTGTGGCCGGGCTCGGGAGGCGACAGCTCCTTGGCGGGGAAGACACCGGTGTTGGTGAAGGGATTCGGCTCGGCGAGGGGCAGCGGCCACCTGGGCGTGGTGGGCCAGAGCCGCTTACTCTCCGACCGCGCGCCGCCGGCCGTGCGGGTCTCTTCGGGGATGGCGCTGAGGATCTTCACCCGGAGGCCACCCGACGGCCGGCGCCAGGGGAGCCGCGCCAGAGCGTCCTCGGCGGGCGCGATCGCCAGCGCCGCGTACGCCTCCGCCAGACGCGCGGGCACGGCCGCCCCCGACCGTACGGCGGCGACGGCGGCGGCGAGGGAATGGGAGAACCGCTGGCGGGCGCTGAGTTCGAGCTGCTCGGCGGTGTCGGCCGCGACGTCGAGGACCCAGGCCAGCTCCGCGGTGTCCAGCCCGCAGATCGCCGACAGGAGGAGCACCTCGCGCTGGTGCGGGCGTACCTCGCGCACCACGCGCTCGATCAGCGCGGTCGCGGGGTCGGCGGCGGGGTCGACCGACGGGAGGACGTAGGCGACGTCGCGCCGGTAGATCTCACGGCGCGCGAGCGCGTACAGCGCGGCGCGGGGGGGCTCCACCACGGGAACGTTGGTGAGAACGGCCGTGAGCGCGTCGGCGGCGGAGGCGGTGTCGCCGAGCTGGTCGTGGCAGTACGCGAACAGCCCGGCGGCGTGACGGTCGTAGAGCTCGGCGATCAGCTCGCCCCGGGGGCGCTGATCGATGAGCGATGGAGTCACGGCCAGTTCCTCTGGAATTCTCGTGCGGCCTGGTGGGTTTGGCCTGGCTGAGGGGGATAGGGAGGAAGCTCGGGAGCCAATCATGCCAAGGCTCTCCCAGGAGTCGCACTAATCGATGCCACTTTGATAGATATCGCGAAAGTACCAGGAAGAAGCGGCCGGACAGCGAACATTCGCACCTTTCTGAAATGCTGACAAGTCGGTCTGACGCCTGTCTTGGGACAGATTGCTCAAGATCCCCATAGGGTGTGTCGGGAAAGATCAAGTGGACCTGCGGTCGGACCGTCACCTACCGTGGGGGCTGCCGAGCGGGTGGTAGCTGCGCGCAGCCGACTCGACGATTCCGGGCCTACGGGGTCCGGCCGAGAAGCACGAGGTCGTGCGTGATCACATTTGAAGGCGTCACCAAGCGCTATGGCGACGGCACGATAGCCGTCGACAACCTCAACCTCCAGGTGCCCACCGGGGCCATAACCGTCTTCGTGGGGCCGTCCGGGTGCGGCAAGACCACGTCATTGCGCATGATCAACCGCATGATCGACCCGACCGAGGGCCGCATCCTCCTCGACGAGCAGGACATCCGGAAGATCGACCCGCCGACCCTGCGCCGGGGCATCGGCTACGTCATCCAGCAGTCCGGCCTGTTCCCGCATCGCAAGATCGTGGACAACGTCGCCACCGTGCCCTACCTGCTCGGATGGGACAAGAAGAAGGCGCGCGCGCGGGCGATGGAGCTACTGGAGCGCGTCGGGCTCGACATCAAGCTGGCCGAGCGCTATCCGTTCCAGCTCTCCGGCGGCCAGCAGCAGCGGGTCGGGGTGGCGAGGGCCCTCGCGGCCGACCCGCCGGTGCTGCTCATGGACGAGCCGTTCAGCGCCGTCGACCCGGTCGTGCGCACCAGCCTTCAGGACGAGCTGCTCAGGCTCCAGGCCGAGCTCCAGAAGACGATCGTGTTCGTGACCCACGACATCGACGAGGCGATCAAGCTGGGCGACACCGTCGCGGTGCTGCGCGTCGGCGGTCACCTGGCGCAGATCGCCGATCCGGCGACCCTGCTGGCCGAGCCCGCCGACGAGTTCGTCGAGGGGTTCCTGGGCAAGGACCGCGGCATCCGGCGGTTGTCCTTCGTCCCGGCCGGCGGCATCAAGGTGCGGTCCGAGCCCGGCGTGCCGGGCTGGTCGGTGGTGCTGGACGACGACAACCGGCCGACCGGGTGGCGTGCCGACGGCGCCGGTGAGGCGAACGGGCTCCAGCCGTTCGGGACCTTCGACCTCGAGAAGGACTCCCTGCGCGCCGCGCTCGACGCCGCGCTGCTCGCGCCGTCGGGCTGCGCGATCGCGGTCAACGGCGACGGCAGGTTCGCCGGGGTCGTCACCAGGGACGCGCTGGACGAGGCCCTCATCCGGAGCACGGGGGTGGCCGATGGGTGACGGCGAGCCGCTGGTCCGCTGGGACTGGATCGGCCGCAACTGGCCCAGCATCCAGACGCTGCTCGTCGACCACATCATCATGGCCATCGTGCCGGTGCTGCTCGGGCTGATCATCGCCCTGCCGCTGGGCCTGGCGAGCGCGCGGTGGCGGGTGCTCTACCAGCCCACCGTCGGCCTGATGAACGTCGTCTACTCGCTGCCGTCGCTGGCCGTCTTCATCGTGCTGATCCCGCTGACCGGGCTGGCCGAGCGGGCCACGGTCATCATCCCGCTGACCTTCTATTCTCTCGCGGTGCTGATCCCGTCCGTGGTCGACGGGCTCGGGGCGGTGCCCGACCACGTTCGCCAGTCGGCCGTGGCGATGGGCTTCGGGCCGTTGCGGCGGCTGCTGCAGGTCGAGCTGCCCATCGCGGTGCCCGTCGTGCTCGCCGGCCTGCGGGTGGCGACGGTGTCCAGCATCAGCCTCGTCAGCGTCGGCGCGCTGGTCGGGCGCGGCGGGCTCGGCTACCTGTTCATCGACGGGTGGCAGCGCCAGTTCTACACCCCGATCGTGGTGGGCATCGTGCTGGTCGTGGCGCTCGCCGTGCTCGCCGACGGCCTCATCGTCCTCGCGCAACGCCTGCTGACCCCCTGGGCCCGTGCGAGGAGGACGGCATGAACTGGCTGATCGACTTCTTCGGCGCCCCGGCGAACTGGTCCGGCCCCGGAGGCATCCCGAACCGGCTGCTGGAGCACATCGAGTTCTCCGTGGTCGCCCTGCTCCTGGCGATGGTCATCGCGATCCCGCTCGGCCTGCTGATCGGGCACACCCGGCGGGGCGCCGTCCTCGTCGTGATCGCCGCGAACGCCGCCCGCGCGCTGCCCACGCTGGGCCTCGTGGTGCTGATCGTGCTGCTGGTCGGGGTCGGTACGACCTGGCCTGTCCTGATCCCCCTGGTCGCCCTCGCGATCCCCCCGATCCTGGTCAACACCTACGAGGGCATCCGTGGCGTCGACGAGGACCTGCGCGACGCGGCGTACGGCATGGGCCTGCGAGGCGGCCAGGTGCTCATGAAGGTGCTGGTTCCCGTGGCGTTGCCGTTGATCCTGCTCGGCCTGCGCATCGCGGCGATCCAGGTGGTCGCGACGGCCACCGTCGCCGCGTACGTCGGCCTGGGCGGGCTCGGCCGTTACATCATCGACGGGCTGGCGACCAAGGACTTCCCGAGCACGATCGGGGGAGCGGTCCTCGTCGCCGTGCTGGCGTTGATCGTGCAGCTTGGTTTCTCGCTGCTGCAGCGCGTGATGGTCTCCCCCGGGGTGAGCCAGCGCGTCAAGGTTCGCTAATCTCTCTATTACCCCCTGATTTGGAAGGGAATTCAATGAGGCGAATGATCACCACCGCGGCGGTCGCCCTGACCGCGGTGTTCACCCTAGGCGCGTGTGGTGGCGGGGACCCGCTCGACACAACCAGCAGCGCCAGCGCGGCCCCCAGCGCGTCCGGCTCCGGTGGCGCCTCCAAGGTCGTCATCGGCTCCGCCAACTTCCCGGAGAACGTCCTGCTCGCCTCGATCTACTCCCAGGCCCTCACGGCCAAGGGAGTGCAGGTGGAGGAGAAGTTCAACATCGGCAGCCGCGAGGTCCTCTACGACCAGGTCAAGTCGGGTGCGCTGACCGTGCTTCCCGAGTACAACGGGGGTCTGCTCAGCTTCCTCGACCCCAAGAGCACCGCGGCGAGCACGGATGACGTCAACGCCGAGCTCAAGTCCAAGCTGGCCGCCGAGCTTGAGATCCTCGACTCGTCCCCCGCTCAGGACAACGACTCGTTGACGGTCTCCAAGGACACCGCCACGAAGAACAACCTGACGACCATCGAGGACCTCGCCAAGGTCGCCAAGGACTTCGTCGTGGGCGGCCCGCCGGAGTTCAAGAAGCGCCGCGAGGCCCAGTTCAAGGACGTGTACGGCATCACGTTCAAGGAGTGGAAGCCCACGGACACGACCACGGCCGACGCGATCAAGAGTGACGCGGTCCAGGTGGGCAACGTCTTCACGACCGACCCGAAGATCCTGATCAACGGCCTTGTGTCGCTCCAGGACCCGAAGAACGTCTTCAGCGCCCAGAACGTCACGCCGCTGGTCAACAAGGCCGGCGCCAATGACACCGTGCGCACGACCCTGAACGCCATCTCCGCCAAGCTCGACACCAACGCGCTGGTGGACCTGATGAAGCGCGTCGCCGTCGACAAGGACGACCCGCCCGCCGTCGCCAAGGACTGGCTGACCCAGAACGGCCTCGCCTGACCTCGTCGAGGCCCGCTACGACGGGAGCCGGGGCCCGCACCGTGAAGGTGCGGGCCCCGGCTTTTTGTGGTTTGTCAGTGGTTTATCAGTAGAGACGGTTCTCAGGCACGGGCAGGGTGAGCTGCTGCGGGCCGTGCCACTTGACCTTGTCCTTCGCCAGGTCGAGAAGCAGGGAGCCGAGGGCGAGCGGGAACTGCACCTTGCTCTTGCTGAGGTCGATGGTGACGTTCGCGCCGGTGGCCCTCTCGCCGCTGTAGTTCGAGTCGGTTCCAGCGATCACGAGGGCCAGCCGGTGGCCCTTCTTGAAGATGTAGTCCTGCGGCAGGGTCTCCCACTTCACCGTGGCGTACTGGCCCGGGGTCATCGGCGAGGACGTGCTGAGCGAGTCGCGGTTCTGCGCGTCGATCCAGCCGCGGGCCACGATCTCCAGCGGGCGGGTGGCGACGTTGCCGACGACCTTCTTGTAGCAGCCGTCGTCGGAGGCCGTGCTCTCACCGTGGCAGTCCTCCTCGGCGAGGGTGGTGACGCCCTGCCCTCGGCGCCAGTCGACCCGGGTGTCCTCGCCGAAGTCGACGATGAGCGCGGTCAGGTTCGACGTGGGCTTGTCGAGCGCGACGCGCAGGTCCACGACGGGCGTGCCGGACAGGCGCAGGTCCACCGGCAGCGCACCGGTGGTGTAGGCCACCTGTCCCGGCTTCTCGGTGCCGACGTCGGCCACCATCGCGTCCTCGGACTGGCGGACGTCGGTGAACGTGGCCGTGGTGTTCTTCTTGGCGGGGAGCAGGCCGAGCGAGCCGTCCGCCGCGGGGTAGAGGGGGATCTTCACGGCGAGCGGCGCCGGCCAGTCGGGCTGGGTGATCCAGCCGGTCGGGGTGGTCTGCACGTCGGCGCGGGGCTCGCGCATGATGCCGTTCTGCACGCCGAGCAGCCAGAAGTCGAACCAGCGGTGCAGCGTGTCGACCCACAGGTCGCGGCGTCCCTCGAAGTCGAAGGGGTCCACGTGCTGGTACTGCCCGACCCAGATCTTGCGGGGCACCTTCCTGTCGGCCAGGGCCTGCCACCACTTGGAGAAGTTGTCGGGCTTGACGTTCAGGTCGTTGACCGTGTGCACGGCGAAGACGCTGGCGTGCACCTTGGAGGCGTCGGCCAGCGAACCGGCGATGTAGTCGCGCTCGGCCCAGAAGGCGTTGTAGTTGCCGGTGTCGTCGCCGTCCTCGGCGTCCAGGCGCGCCCGTGCCGCGGCGCACTTGGCGATCGGGTCGGTGTCGACGACCCTCGCCAGGTACGACATGTAGTCGAAGTTGTAGATCACGCCGTTGGAGCGCTGGTACTTGTACCAGGAGCTGATCGCGGAGATCGGGACGATGGTCTCGAGGCCTTCGACGCCGGTCGCCGCGACGGCGTTGGCCAGGGTGCCGTCATAGGACTTCCCGATCATCGCGGACTTGCCGGTGGTCCAGTCGGCGACCGCCGGCGTGCCGTCCTCACGGTAGGCGGTGGCGCGGCCGTTCAGCCAGTCGATGACGGCCTTGCCGCCCAGCACGTCGGCCCGCCCGCCGACGTCGGGACACCCATCGGACCTGGTGGTGCCGATCATGTCGACGTTGAGCACCGCGTACCCGCGCGGGACGAAGTAGTTGTCGTAGAACAGGGGGAACTTGGCGAGGTTCCCCTCCGCGTCGTAGACCTTCCGCTCGGACTCGTTGCCGCGACCGGAGTTGTCGTAGTACGGGCTCTCGTCGATGATCACCGGCACCTTGAGGCCGGGGCCCGATTCCTTGGGCCTGATGATGTCGACGCGGACCCGGTCCAGGTTCCCGTCGGAGTCACTGTCGACGCTCGACTCGACGTAGACGTGCTCGCGGACGGCGTCGGCGTAGGAGAAGACCGGCTGGGTCCGTCCCTGCGTGACGGTGATGGAGGGCTCGGCGCTCGCCTGGGCCGGAGTGGCGATCACCACGACTAGGCCGACGGCGGCAAGGACTGCTCGTAACTGGGGCACTCGGGGTCTCCTGGGAGTGTGGGGGAAACACCCTCAATCTCCATGAGTGTCCATAAAGCAAACAAGATCCCTTTATGCGTTCTACATCACCTTGGTCCTGGTATGTGATATACCATCCGCGCCACGGAGCCGCAGTGTTAGCCTGGCTGTCGAAGCTTCTGGACGATCATCGTCGGCCCACCCACCCTGGACGCGTGCTGATCATGAGTCGTATTCGCGCCACCACGATCGCCGTGGCCATGACCGTCCTCGCCCTCGCGGGGTGCTCCGCGCCGGCGGGTGACGATCGTGCGTTCCCCACGACGGCAGGTGAAGACCGCTCGGGCCCCGCGACCGCGGGTGAAAGCCCAGAGCCCACGACCACGGATCAAAGCCCGGAACCCGCCACCGCGCGCCAGATGGTCGCGCTGTGGAATTCGTACGGCGGGTTCGCCGGAAACCGCCTGAGGAAAAGCGATCCGCCCGCCCTCGCCGTGTACGGCGACGGCCTCGTGATCGCCCACGCCGACCGCAGCCTTCCCCTGAAGGGGACAGAGCTCACCGACCTCCTCCGCGCGCTCCGCGACGACCTGGCCTCACAACCCGCCACCGCCGACCCGACCGGGGTCTCCCAGATCGCCGACGCCCGCACCATGGTGCTCGGTGTCCGGGTCGACGACACGATGCATACGGTGACCGCGTACGCCCTCGACGAGACGCGCTCCGATCGCGGCTATCCCGATGGGCTGTACCACGCACGCGATCTGCTCGGCGCGCTGGCCGAACGGGTGAGCCGCGAGGGAAGCACCTATACGACCGACCGGGTGCGCCTCATCGCGGAGCCCCGGCCAGGGCAGACCGGCGACAAGTGGCCCTCCCCGCTTCCGGAGCCGGGCGCCTCGGAGGACGGTGGCTTCGACAAGGTTCTGAAGGGCACGCAGGCGGCGGAGGCCCGCCGCGTGCTCGTACGGGCGCGGCAGGACGGCGCCTGGCCCGTCTACCACGACCACCAGGGCCGCCCCTTCGCCGTCACCTGGAGATACGCACTGCCCTCAGAGTGAGGCGACCGACGGAGGCCCCGTGCCGCCTTGATCACTATCACAACGGGCACGCCACGTGGCGCGCGCTCAGACGTTCTTCTGCCATCTGATCGACCTAACAAGCCTGGTTGTGTCTGACATAATATGGGTATGAGGAAGCTGCGCTTCTATCGGTCGGCACGGAAACACCGCATCGGGCGGGCGCATGCCCTCCACGTGATCCGATGTGGACCGCCGGCCATCGTTCCGGCAGCCGACCCGGGCCTAGAGGACCGATGGGTGTGGATCGGCCAGGACGATCGGGGCATCGAACTGGAAGTGATCGGCATCCTCACGGACAAGTACCTAGTGATCATCCATGTGATGCCGACCGCGCTGAGGAGGAAGAAGCCATGACCGAGCACGAGGCAGCCTGGCCACCCGAAGACATGGAACTGGTCCTGGACCACGACTCCGAAATAGACAGTGACTTCGAAGAGATCTACGACAGCAAGGGCAACCGGATCACCGACGAGTATGTTGTTGATGCGATCGCTGACGTTCACCGGGCGATCGACGAGGGTCGTGTGCCCGTACCGACCGGTCGTGGCGGTCGTCCGTCACTGACGGGCGAGGGCACGCACTCACCAAAGGTCTCGTTCCGGGTACCCGAGGAATTGCGCGAACGCGCGAAGGCGCGCGCCGAGAAAGAGGGCAAGACGGTCTCCGCACTGGCTCGAGAAGCCTTCGAGCAGTTCCTCAGGGCAGGTTGACTTTCGGACCTCACAGCGACTCAGTCGATGGCGGAAACGCTATCGACTGAGCAAGCTTTGGAGCCCTCGGCGCATCGACTCCAGCTCTGTGGCGACCTGACCTACCTCAGTAGAGAACATCCCCGAGCACGTAGCTTCGGACTTCCTGGCATGAGGCTGTTCTGTACGACCCGATCCACGGTCCGGAGGCGAGTCGGCACGCTGGGGTGATCGGTGGTAGGTGTTGGGGCCATGAACGAGTTCACGGAGGCGATGCGGCAGCTCGTCGCGGGGGTGGCCGTGGTCACCGTGCACGATGAGCGCGACGACATCGGCACGACGGTCACCACCTTCTCCTCCCTGTCGGCCGATCCGCCGATGGTCATGCTGAGCCTCATCTCCTCCGGCTACCTCTGTGAAGTACTGCTCCGCGAGGACCGGTGGGCGGCGAGCCTCCTGTCCGGCGGCCAGGCCGTGATAGCCAGCCGGTTCGCGACACCGGGCCGTCCCAGCGCACGCCTGCTGCTGGCCGGAACGCCGCATCATCGTGGCGCCCACACCGAGGCGTTCATCGTCGACGGGGGAGTGGCCGCGCTGGAGGCCGAGACCGCCCGGGTCGTCCCCGCCGGAGACCACACCCTGTTCCTCGCCCAGGTCCTCGACGTCGACTACGTCGACCCCTCGCTCCCACCCCTCGTACGGATGCGCGGTCGCTACCGTCCCGTCAACTGACCCGCTGTGCGGAGCGCACGTGAGAAGAACCATGGCTTGGTGACCGGGTGTTAGCTTGGCCGTGTTCCGAGTACGGCCCCGCGGCGGCGCGGGCGGGAGCGCGTTGCCGGGCGGCGGCCGGGGTCGGCGGCGACGTGTCCCGCCGTGGTCTTGAGAAGGTTCCGTGGAGGGAAAGTGGTCACACCCATCACGCGAGGCCAGTGGGAAGCGGTACGCACTTCTCTCAGGGAAGCCGGTGACCGGTTCGCCGAGATGGTGTCCTCCGCCCGCGAGCCGCACGCCAAGGCGACTCGGGACTGGACCGTCGTAGAGAGCGCCGCCCACGTGGCCTCCATCACCCGGTGGTACAGCCACATGCTCAGGTTCGACGACGGCCCCCATCCGTTCCCCACCCTTGAGGGTGCGCTGCTGGCGACCACCGTGGACACCGTCAGCGATGTCAACGACGTGGCGCTGGAGCTCTTCCCCGAGCGGGATCCGCGGACGCTGGCCCATCTGCTGCGGACCTACATCGGCGAGATCCTGCGGGTGACCGAGGGCCTCGACCCGGCGCGGCCGGTCGTCTGGCTCGGCGACTCCCGGGTTCCTCTCGCCGGGGTGCTCGCCCATCTGGTCAACGAGCTGCTCGTCCACGGATGGGACATCGCCTCCGCGACGCGGACGCGCTGGGTGATGCCGCCGCGAGAGGCCGCGCTCTTCTTCGATCTGTTCCTCGTCGGGATGATCCAGCAGGATGTCGGGCGGCTGCTGGACACGGGGGAGCCTGCCCTGGACCGGCGCATCGCCGTCCAGTTCCACTCCAGGTACACGACCCCGGTGACGCTGGTCCTGCGCGGTGGACGGGTTTCGAGCGAAGCGCCCGGCCGGGACACCGACGTCCACCTGTACTTCGATCCGGCCGCGCTCAACCTCCTGCTGTTCGGCCGGATCGGAAGGACGCGCGCCGTGGCCACCGGCAAGCTGGCCGTATGGGGCCGCCGCCCGTGGCTCCTGCCGGCGTTCCTCCGTACCGTGCGCCTGCCGACCAACGCGCGACCGCGCTCCACTCAGGAGCCTGCCGGCGCCTAGTGTGTCGCCCCGCGATGGTGCCAGGGATCCTGGATATGTAGTATCTAGATTGTGCGGATGAGTGAGGGTGTCGAGTGGGCGATGCACTGCTGTCTGACCCTCGACTGGCTCGGTGAGGACAGGCCGGTGCCGACGGCGAAGCTCGCGGCGAGCTACGAGCTGCCCCCCGCCTACCTCAACAAGCAACTCCAGGCGCTGGTCAGGGCCGGGATCCTCACGTCGACGGCCGGAGTGAGGGGCGGTTTCCAGCTCGCCAGGCCGCTCGACAAGATCACGCTCATGGACGTCGTGACGGCGATCGAGGGTTCCGACGAGGCCTTCCACTGCATGGAGATCCGGCGGCGCGGGATGGGGGCGGAGACGCCCGAGCGGCAGTTGCGCGTTCCGTGCGCGGTCACGACCGCCATGCGCAAGGCCGAGATGGCATGGCGACGGGCGCTGACCGCGCAGACCCTGGCCGACGTGCGGGCGAACGCCGATCGCCACGCGCCCAACCTGGGCGACAGCATCCGGCGCTGGTACGCGCGCGGCTGATCATTTGAACGCGAGGACCTCTCGCGCGGACGTGGAAGGAGAAACTGGATGTTGAGTATCTAGATTAATGAGGCCGCCCGCCGCTTGAGTGAGGGGGCCGGGACGAATCAAGAACTGACGACGCACGTATGTGCGGCGCACGCCGTACTGACTGAACTGGAGAGACGCGATGCAGGCAAGGATTGACGGCATGCCGAAGATCGCTGCCGAGGGCTACCGGGCGATGCAGGCCGTGGAGGCCTTCGTGGGGCGTGGCGGCGTTCCGAAGACCACGCTGGAGCTGGTCAAGATACGGGCCAGCCAGATCAACGGGTGCGGGTTCTGCCTGGACATGCACAACCACGATGCCAAGAAGGCGGGTGAGACCGACGAGCGCCTCTTCGCGGTGGCGGCCTGGCGGGAGTCGCCGTACTTCACCCCTAAGGAGCGGGCGGCGCTGGCGCTGACCGAGGCGGCCACCCGGATCGCCGACAGTGAGCACGGCGTGCCCGACGAGGTGTGGGACGAGGCGGCCGACCACTACGACGAGGAGTCGCTGGCCATTCTGGTCATGGCCATCGCCCAGATCAACGCCTGGAACCGCATCAACGTCACGATCCGCTCAGTCGCCGGCTCCCACCGCTGACCGCTGACCGTTGATGGGCCCGCACCGACGTCGGGTGCCGGTGCGGGCCCTCGCCGCGTACCGCGAGCGAACGCCTTGAAGTTGGTCACACCGAGCGAATCAAGCACTTTCCACCTCTCGGACCAGTTTGTCCACTGCCGCGAAGCGGTCACGGATTTTGGATGGATCGCCGGTGCCTACCGATATGGCGCGTTCGAACTGACTGTCGTTCAAGAGTAGGCCGGACAATCCTTCCTGGATCCTATCCCTGCGGGCGGTCAGGACGTGGAGGTCTTCGTCCGATCGCTTCGCGAGATTCACCGAAATCGCCTCGAAGAGGGCCTTGTTGATCGGTAGACGCCAACGCTTATTGTGACGCGAGCGCTTGCGGAAGGCGTACTGGCCGAAGATATTCGTGGAGGCGTCCATGGCTCTGCGGAAATCGGTCCTGATCTGGTCAATCTTGTCTGGGCTCAGGACGTTGATCGATGACATGGCGCTACGAAGGAACCCGTCGAAGTCACGGTGGTCGTAGGCGGCTATGTCATCGATCAGGAGAAATGCGATGAAACGCAGAACCATCTCCCGATCGTCCATGCGCTCGGACTTGATACTTTGATCTGTCGCCCGGCGAAACGGCACGGACTCCGCGAGCTCGCGCAGCAGGATGCGTGCCGGTCCTGGGATGAGCGCGTGTCGCAACTCTTGACGGGAGAGTGGCAGGCCGCCCGTATTGATCCGGGTGAAGATGTTGAATTTGACTGCCTCGGGAGTTCCGGGCCGGATCAGGTGTACCACGAGTTCGGTTTCCCGGAGTCTCGTCCGCAGACGGCCGGGAAGATCCTCAAACCTGAGTCCGTTGTATTGTCCCAGGTAGGTGAGGTTCTGGAGGGTCAGCGGTCGTCGACCAAGGCTCTCGGGTTCGATGAAGCTGGCAATCGTGGTCAGCCGTTGGATACCGTCCACGATCACCCATACACCGTTCTTGTTCTCCGCCGCGTAGAACGTCGGCAGAGGGATGCGGAGCAGCAACGACTCGATCAGCTTGCTCTGGTTGTTCAGATTCCAGATTCCTGCCGCACGCTGAAAGTCAGGTGCCAGATCGATCATGTCGTCTCGGATTCGGGACAGCAGAAGGTCGATCGTGGGGTTTCGAGTGATGACATCGATACGTTCAGGGTCGAACGGCTGGCTGATCTCGTCGATCGACTCGTGCTCAACACCCGTGCTCGTATGAGTAGAGCTGTACTCCATGGGAACTTCGAGTGACTCCCACTCGATCCCATGAAGGGCCTGGTCTTCAGAATCGTGATCGGGTACCGCATTCATGGTCATCATTCTCGTTCCGGCTCGGCTCACGTGCCGCTACGGGCATGACCAACACAATAACGAGCCGGAGAGCCGTGCTCGGCGTGAAGCGATCACAGAGGCTCGGGTCCACTCAGACACTTGGGCCGGCTGATTACTGGTAGCCGCCGAACCAGCCGGGGACGTCCAGGTGGAAGAAATCGGGTGGGGTTACCAGGCGGAGGTCGGATTCGAGGGCGCGGAGGCGGTCCTCCCCGAGGGTGTCGGCCCAGCGGGCCCTGAGGTTGTCGAAGATATGGGCCGATCGCACGAGGCTGTCGACGCCGCGCTCGGTGAGCCGCACGATCTTGCGCCGGGCGTCGTTCGCGTCGGTGCCACGCTCGACGTAGCCGATGCGTTCGAGCGTGTCGATCGTCTTGCCCGCGGCCTGCTTGGAGACTCCGAGCCTCCGGCCCAGCTCGGCCGCCGTCGTGCCCCGCGTGCCGATGGCCTGCATGACGAACCCGTGCATGGGCCGTACGTCGGGGTGGCCCTGGCGTGCCAGCTCGGCGTGCAGCTCGTCGATGAGGACGCGAAAGGCCAGGAACAGGCGCAGGGGCAACTCGAACCCGGGAGGGTCGGCCGCCGCCCTGTCACCGGTGGAGGGCGACGTCTCGACGTCCGGCGAGGGCTTCGCCCTGCCGCTGGTGGGGGCCGTCCCCGATCCGGGGTGCCGGGGCTCAGTTGACACGATGGACAACCTCGTTCACTATATAGACAACCACATTGTCGATTATAGGAGCTGTTCGAGATGCCCATCATCCGCCATGCGGAAAGCCGCAGGACCGAGACCCCCAATGCCGTCATGACCACCTTCGCCTCGCCCACGCAGGGAGGGGCGGGGCTGGCCGTCTGGCACGTGGAGATGCGCCCCGGCCAGTCGGGCCCGCTGCACGCCTTCGACACCGAGCAGGTGTGGACGTTCCTGTCCGGAGCCGCGACCGTCGACCTCGACGGCGAGAAGCTGGCCATCGAGCCGGGGGACACCCTGGTCATGCCCGCCGACGTGCCCCGGCAGGTGTTCTCCGACCCGGATTCCGGCATGACCGCGATCGTCGCCGCGCCGGCCGGCTGCCGGGCGTACACCCCCGAGCCCATCGACGTCTCGCCCACCTGCGCACTACCCGACGGGGACAAGCTCGTGCCCGCCTGGGTGGTGTGACAAGCGAGCACCAAACCACAGGCGGCGCCTGTGGACCACGTGCCCGGCCTCGTCGGTGCACCGGTTCCCGGGCTGGTCAGCGGATTGTCCACCAGCCGGGGAGCGTGAGGGGGCCTTGGGCCGGGAGGCCCAGGTCGGTGGCCAGGCGGGTCAGGGGGCCCCAGGCTTCCAGGCGAACCTGGCTCAGGGCGGCGGCCTTGTCGTCGCTGGAGTCCGGCGGGCGGAGCCGCTCGAGCGGGTGCATGCGCGGGTACGAGCGCACCGGGGCGTCCTTCGGAAGGTTGACCCTGCTGCGGGCCAGCGCCAGCGCGTCCTCCAGGCCGCCCAGCTCGTCGACCAGGCCGCCGCCGAACGCGTCGGCGCCCGTCCAGACTCGGCCGCGCGCCAGCTCGTGGGCGCGGTCGCGGTCGATGCCACGGCCCTGGGCGACCTTGCCCACGAAGTCGTCGTAGATGCGGTCGAGCCAGGCGTTGACCCGCGCCCACTGGGGCTCGGAGTAGGCGCGGCTCGGGGAGAACATCCCCGAGTTGGCGCCCACGTCGACCGACTCGGAGGTGACGCCGATGCGGCTGAGCAGCTCGCCCACCGCAGGCTTGCCGCCGAACACCCCGATCGAGCCGGTCAGCGTGCCGGGCTGGGCGACGATGACGTCGGCGGCCATGGAGACGAAGTATCCGCCCGACGCCGCGAGGTCGCCCATCGAGATGATCACGGGCTTGCCGGCCTTGCGGGCGAGCACGACCTCGCGCCAGATGGCGTCGGAGGCGACGTACGAACCGCCGGGGCTGTCAACGCGGAACACGATCGCCTTGACGTTGTCGTCGCGGCGGGCGGCACGGAAGGCGGCGCAGATCGTGTCGGACCCCATCGCGCCCCCGCCGCCGAGCGGGCTGCGCCCGCTGCGGCCGAGGCGGATCATGCCGTTGCCGTGGATGAGCGCGATGACCCGCTCGCCCGGATGCGGCAGCTTCCTGGCGAGCGCGCTCTTGGCGTACCGCGAGACGAACAGCAGCACGTCGCTCTCGTCGCGGATCTCGTCGTACACCTCGTCGCGGTAGGCGAGCCGGTCGACCAGCCCCGCCTCAAGCGCCTCGGACCCGATGAACGGCCCCTGGTCGATGAGCTCGCGGACGCGCTCGGGGGCCAGGCCGCGCCCCTCGGAGATGCCTGCCACGATCTGCTCGATGACGGACTCGGCGATGCGGGCGGCCGACTCGCGGTGCGCCTCGGTCATGTGGTCCTGGGTGAACATGTTGGCCGCGGTCTTGTACTCGTGCCGCTGGCCGATCTGGTAGTCGACGCCGATCTTCGCGAGCGCGTTCTTGACGAAACGCTGCTCCATCGAGATGCCGGTGAGCCCGACGTCGCCCGACGGCTGCAGGTAGATCTTCTCGAAGGCGCTGGCCAGGTAGTAGGGCACGGTGCCCGCGCCGAACTCGCCGAACGTCTCGGCGTAGGCGACCGTCAGCTTGCCGGCGGCCCGGAGCTGAACGATGGCGGTGCGCAGCTCCTGCACCATGGCCAGCCCCATGGGCCGTCCGCCGAGCTTGACGACCAGGCCCTTGACCCGGGGATCCTTGCGCGCCCGGCGCAGGCCCTCCAGCACGTCGGCGAGACGGGTCCTGCGCATGGCGAGGAGGGCGCTGAGCGGATCGGAAGGCGGGCCCTCATTGAGCCCTTCGGTCAGATCCAACTCCAGAACCAGCGGGGCGGTGCGCCGCTGCCGGAACCGGTCCACCGTGTCCAAGACCGCCTTTGTCGCGTCCATAGCGACACCCTAGGCGACGTTCCGGCAGAAGAGGCGGCTGCTTCCCCGTCCGGTCACGCCATCTTGCGCCGGCGCCGGTGCACCGAGGTCCCGTAGGAGTCCATCGGTGCACCGGCGTCACGGTGATTCGACGAGGTTCTGGCCGCCAGGTGCTCGCCGGCGTCAGGTCCCCGCCGGCTCCTCGTCCGCCGCGCCGGCGGGAGCCGGGAGCCGGGCCTCGGCGGCGGGCGGCACCGCGGCCGGTGCGGCCTGGCCCTCTGCCTCTTCCGCGGCGACCTCCACCAGGGGCGGGCCGGCGTAGCGGAACCAGAGGGCGCCGAGGGGCGGTACCCGGAGGCCGGCGGAGTACGGCAGGCCGTGCCAGGGCTCCTCGACGGCCTCGACGGAGCCGAGGTTGCCCACCCCGCTGCCGTAGTAGTTGTAGGCGTCGGTGTTGATCACCTCGTCCCAGCGGCCCCCGGCGGGCAGGCCGATCCGGTAGTCCTCATGCGTCTGCCCCGAGAAGTTGGCCACGCAGGCCACCATCGAGCCGTCGTCGCCGTGGCGCAGGAAGGAGAAGACGTTCCCCGAGGCGTCGTCGGCGTCGATCCACTGGAAGCCCCTCGGCGAGTGGTCCTGCGAGTGCAGCGCGGGCGTCTCGGCGTACACGCGGTTGAGGTCGCGGACCAGCTGCTGCATGCCCTGGTGGGGCTCGAAGTCGAGCAGCCACCAGTCGAGGCCGCGCTCCTCGGACCACTCGGACCCCTGGGCGAACTCGCCGCCCATGAACATCAGCTTCTTACCGGGATGCGCCCACATGAACGCGAACAGGGCCCGCAGGTTGGCGAAGCGCTGCCACTCGTCGCCGGGCATCTTGCCGAGCAGGGAGCCCTTGCCGTGCACCACCTCGTCGTGCGAGAGGGGCAGCACGAAGTTCTCCGAGTACGCGTACATCAGCGAGAACGTCATCTGGTGGTGGTGGTACTGCCGGAACACCGGCTCGTGGTGGAGGTAGGCCAGGGTGTCGTGCATCCAGCCCATGTTCCACTTGAAGCCGAACCCGAGCCCGCCCAGGTGCACGGGCCGGGTGACGCCGGGCCACGCGGTCGACTCCTCGGCGATCGTGACGATGCCGGGCGCCTCGCGGTAGGCGACGGAGTTCATCTCCTTGAGGAACTCCACGGCGTCGAGGTTCTCGCGCCCGCCGTAGATGTTGGGCGTCCACTCGCCCTGGCGCCGGGAGTAGTCGAGGTACAGCATCGAGGCGACCGCGTCCACGCGCAGGCCGTCGATGTGGAACTCCTTGAGCCAGTAGACCGCGTTCGCCACCAGGAAGTTGCGTACCTCCCGGCGGCCGAAGTCGAAGATGTAGGTGCCCCATTCGGGGTGCTCGCCCCGCTTAGGGTCGGCGTGCTCGTACAGCGGCGTGCCGTCGAACCGGGCCAGCGCCCACGCGTCCATGGGGAAGTGGGCGGGCACCCAGTCGAGGAGCACGCCGATGCCGGCCTCGTGCAGCTTGTCGACCAGGTGGCGGAACTCGTCGGGGCTGCCGAAACGCGAGGTCGGCGCGTAGTACGAGGTGACCTGGTAACCCCAGGAGCCGCCGAACGGATGCTCGGCCACCGGCAGGAGCTCCACGTGGGTGAAGCCCATGTCCTTGACGTAGTCGACGAGCTGGGTCGCCAGCTCCTTGTAGGTCAGGCCGGGACGCCACGAGCCGAGGTGCACCTCGTAGGCGCTCATCGGCGCCTCCATCGCGTTCCGCTCGGCGCGCTGCCGCATCCACTCGTCGTCCTGCCACGAGTACGCCGACCCGTCGACGATCGACGCGGTGGCGGGCGGGCGCTCGGTGCGGCGGGCCATCGGATCGGCCTTGGACCGCCAGACGGCGTCGGCGCCCAGGATCGAGAACTTGTAGTGCTCGCCCACCCCGACCCCCGGGATGAACAGCTCCCACACCCCGGACCGCCCGAGGGACCGCATCGGATGGCCCGAGCCGTTCCAGTGGTTGAAGCCGCCCTCCACGCGGACCCCGAGCGCGTTCGGCGCCCAGACGGCGAAGGCGGTGCCCTCCTCGTCGTCGTGCCGCATCACATGGGCCCCGAGCACCTCCCACAGGCGCTCGTGGCGGCCCTCGCCGATCAGGTGCAGGTCGACCTCGCCCAGAGTGGGCCAGTGGCGGTACGGATCACCGGTCTCGTACGGCTCGGCGGCGGGGTAGGTCACCCGCAGCCGGTAGGCGGGGACCTTGTCCACGCCGGGCAGCGTCAGGCTGAAGACTCCGTAGGCCTCGTGGGGCATTTCGTGGGTGCCGTCGTCCAGCACCAGCTCGACCTTCTCGGCAAGTGGCTTGAGCGCCCGGACGGTCAGACCGTCGGGGGAAAGGTGCGCGCCCAGGATCGAGTGTGGATCGTGGTGCGCGCCGCCGGCCAGCCGGTTCAGGTCCAGGTCCGCGTTCATCAGATCGCTCACCGCTCCTCGGCACCGTGATTGCTTTTATGAGCTAACCCTGCCCCACATCGGCGTGCCAACCCATGTTGTCGCCTGGATCACACCATGGGGACGGCAAACGTGCGCTCCCGGGGTCACGGTGAGCTGCGTCCGGCCACGTCAGGCGGCGTATCACCACTTCAGCACGCGGATGCTGCCTGTGGGCATGTCGATGATGATCCGGCCGATGTCGAGCTGCCGGCCGCCGGGGTACCAGACGAAGAGCTGGAGGCACCGGCGGGTCTCGCAGCCGTGCCGCCTGAAGACCAGGGAGTGCACGCGCAGGTCGGCGGCCGATGCCAGCGGCCTGCCCGCCGCCCTGGCGTACCCGTCGCGCACAGTGGGGCCCAGCGCGGGATCGGCGAGCAGCATCTCGGTGGCACGCTCTTGCTCCGGCCTTGAGGGGGCGGGTCTCATGACGGCATCGGCTTGACCGCCGGGCGTGGGGGAGGCGCTCGCGGGCGGCAGGCCCTGGAGCTCGTCCGCGCGTCGCCGGGCACGGGTCTCGTCCCTGCGCCGGGTGCCGGGCTCATCCTGGTACCCGGGCTCATCCTGGTACCCGGGGTCGTCGCGGTACCCGGCGCCGGCGTGGTGCCCGGGGGGCTCGTGCCGCCCTGGCCAGACCAGCGCCACCGTCATGCCCGCGCCGATCACCACGGCCAGGGTGGCGCCCGCCGCCGAGAGCATGATCGCAAGCCGCCCCCGATCCATCGACCCACCGCCTTCACGCTCGGTCCGCGCTCGGCTACGGATCGTATCGAGAAAGGGGTGTTGTCGTCACCGTACGGCGTGGGTGAAGGCCGCGAGCGGGATGGGAAGCCAGGCGGGGCGGTTGCGGGACTCGTAGACCACCTCGTAAGCGGCCTTGCTCAGCTCCAGCGCGCGCAGCAGCACGGCGTCGTCGCCGCGGATCCGGCCGCCGCCCGCCGAGTACCCCGCGATGAAGGCCGCGCGGTTGCGTTCGGACCATTCGGCGGCCCGCAGCTCCAGGTCATCGGCGTCCGGATGGTCGGACAGCAGGTGGCGGGCCGCGTAGTCGAACGACCTGAGCATGCCCGCGACGTCCCTGACCGGGGAGTCCAGGGCCCGGCGGTCGCTGAGCGGCTGGCCCGGCTCGCCCTCGAAGTCCAGGACCACCCACTCGCTGGGGGTGCGCATGACCTGGCCCAGGTGGTAGTCGCCGTGGACCCGCTGGACCATGATGGGCCGGGCGATGTCGGCCAGCAGGTCGAACGCCTCGTGGGCGATCGCCGCGTGGCCGACGAGCTCCGGCACCTCGTCGATGGCGGCTTCGAGGCGGCGCCTGAACCCCTCGGCCATCCGCTTGACCTCGGGGGCCTCCACCACGCTCGTGGGGAAGGCCGCGGCGAGCTCCTTGTGCAGGTGGGCGGTGGCCATGCCGAGGCGGTGCGACTCGGCGGCGAAGTCCCCTCCGGCGTCGCCCGCCGCCGTGCCGGGCAGCGAGCCGTACAGGTCGCGCACGCTGGTGAGCGCGAGGGCCCAGCCGTCGCTGGCGGTGGGCAGGAACTCCTGGGTGAAGGCGAGCGTGGTGTTCTCGCCGGCGACGTCGGCCTCGATCCAGCCGTACGGCTTGGCGATGTTGGGGGAGCCCCGCTCCGCGAGCGCGGACACCACTTCCAGCTCCGGGTTCACGCCGGGGATCAGCTTGCGGAACAGCTTGCAGATGTAGGCGTCACCGAAGACCAGCGAGGTGTTGGACTGCTCGCCGCCGAGCACGAGACTCCGGGGCGAGGTGTTGATCTCGGCGCCCGGCATGTGGCGGAAGCGCAGCGCGCCGAGGTCGGCGTCCGAGGCGATGGACGCGAGCAGCACGCCGGTGACCTCGGCGTCGTGGACGGCGTCGTAGGCGAAGCCGTCCGGGGTCTCGCCGATCGCGACGTGCTTCAGCCGCTGGGGCAGCTCGGGGCGGAAGCCCAGGAGCAGCTGGTAACGGTCGGTGTGCGTGTCCTGCCTCACGGTGATGACCAGATGGCGCAGGCAGACTCGATCCTCGGCCGATGGCCTCGCCGAGTCGTCCGTGGTCCTGGAGGAACCCGCCACATCGCTGTGGAAGGATTCTGCAGGACCACGAAGGGGTAGCGGGGTGGTGGCCTCCACGGCCAGCTCGGTGATCGCGCGGCCCTTGCCGGCGAACCACCGCTGATGGGTGATCCAGCCGGCAAGTAGCTCTTCGAGAGTATGTGTCACGTCTCCTCGGCTGCGGCGCTCGTGGGCGGAAGGGTGAACCAATAGAACCCATGCCCAGGAAGCGTCAAAAGATACGGAAGTTCGCCAATCGGTGGAAATGGAACTCCACCTGTGCACTCCACGGGCGTGACGTCCTCGAACCTGCGCAGGTCCAGCTCCACCGGCTGGGGGAAGCGGGACAGGTTGTTGACGCACAGCACACGGTCGTCGCCGAGCTCGCGGACGAACGCGAGGACGCTCGGGTTGGAGGAGTTGAGCTCGGTGAACTCGCCCAGCCCGAAGACCGGGTGCCGCTTCCGAATCTCGATCATCTTCTTGGTGAAGTGAAGGAGTGACCCCGGATTCTTCTGCTGCGCCTCCACGTTGAGCGCCTGGTACCCGTAGATCGGGTCCATGATCGTCGGCAGGTAGAGGCGGCCGGGGTCGCAGTCGGAGAACCCCGCGTTGCGGTCGGGGGTCCACTGCATCGGCGTGCGGACGCCGTCGCGGTCGCCCAGCCAGATGTTGTCGCCCATGCCGATCTCGTCGCCGTAGTAGATGACGGGGCTTCCCGGCAGGCTCATGAGAAGGGCGGTGAACAGCTCGATCTGGTTGCGGTCGTTCTCCAGCAGCGGGGCCAGGCGGCGGCGGATGCCGACGTTGGCCCGCATGCGCGGGTCCTTGGCGTACTCGGTGTACATGTAGTCGCGCTCTTCGTCGGTCACCATCTCGAGCGTGAGCTCGTCGTGGTTGCGCAGGAAGATGCCCCACTGGCAGTTCTCGGGGATCTTCGGCGTCTGGGCCATGATCTCCGAGATGGGGTAGCGGGTCTCGCGGCGCACGGCCATGAAGATGCGCGGCATCAGCGGGAAGTGGAACGCCATGTGGCACTCGTCGCCGCCGGTGACCGCGTCACCGAAGTACTCGACGACGTCGGACGGCCACTGGTTGGCCTCGGCGAGCAGCACGCGGTCGGGGTAGAGGCGGTCGACCTCGCTCCTGACCCGCTTGAGGTACTCGTGGGTCTGCGGGAGGTTCTCGCAGTTGGTCCCCTCCTGCTCGAACAGGTAAGGGATGGCGTCCATCCGGAACCCGTCGATGCCGAGGTCCAGCCAGAAGCGCAGGACCTCCAGCATGGCCTCCTGGACGTCCGGGTTCTCGTAGTTGAGGTCCGGCTGGTGGTGGAAGAACCGGTGCCAGTAGTACTGCCCGCGGACCGGGTCGTACGTCCAGTTGGACGTCTCGGTGTCGATGAAGATGATCCGCGCGTCGTTGTACTGCTCGCCGTCGTCGGACCAGACGTAGAAGTCCCCGAACGGCCCGGTGGGGTCGTGCCGGGAGGCCTGGAACCACGGATGCTGGTCGCTTGTGTGGTTCATGACCAGGTCCGCGATAACCCGCATACCGCGTTTGTGTGCTTCGTCGACGAGCTTGACGAAGTCCCCGAGATCCCCGAAATCCGGGAGAATCTTCATAAAGTCGGAAATGTCGTATCCGCCGTCTTTGAGCGGGGACTCGTAAAGCGGCAGGAGCCACAGACAGTCGACGCCGAGCCACTGGAGATAATCCAGTTTGTTGATGAGACCGCGGATATCCCCGGTTCCGTCCCCGTTTGAATCTGCGAATCCTCGGATGAGGACTTCGTAGAAAACGGCGCGTTTGTACCAGTAAGGATCGCACGGCTTTTCGTGTGTGAAGGTGTTCGGGACGGGCTGAGGCGTCAAGCTCACCTGTGGACTCCCCGCTGTGCTCATGCTCGCTTTTCCGCCGTTGTCGCCATGCGCCTACGCCTGGCTGGTCGGCGTCGCTCGCAGTGTGAGGACGTGTGCTGGATTGATGTGCGGATCGAGGCGCACGTAGTTGGCCTGCCGCCAGTGGAACGACTCGCCCGAGAGCTCATCGTCCACGACGAATTCGGCGCCCCAATCGAGGCCGAGGCCGGGCATGTCCAGCCTGACCGTCGCCTCGTGCGTGTTGTGTGGGTCGAGATTGACGACGACCAGAACGACATCGCCTAGGCCGTGCCGTCGTGTGGACGGGTCGTAGGCGCCGGGCAGCCGCTTTGAGAAGCAGATCATGTCCGGGTGGTCGACGCTGTGGAAACGTAGGTTACGCAGTTCCTGGACCGCGGGGTGTGCTCTTCTGAACAAATTAAGCTGGGTGATGAAGGGCGCCAGGCTCCGGCCCTCGCGTTCCGCGGTGGCCCAGTCGCGAGGTCTGAGCTCGAACTTCTCGCTGTTGAGATATTCCTCGCTGCCCGGTCGTATCGGGGCGTTCTCGGCGAGCTCGTAGCCCGCGTAGACCCCCCAGGAAGGTGACGCCAACGCGGCCAGGACCGCCCGGATCTTGAACGCCGGCATGCCGCCGTTCTGCAGGTACTCGTGAAGGATGTCCGGAGTGTTGACGAAAAAGTTGGGTCGCAAGTAGTACGAGGTCTCGTGCGAGAGCTCGGTCAGGTAACTTTCGACGTCGGCCTTGGAATTCTTCCAGGTGAAATACGTGTACGACTGGTCGAAACCCACCTTGGCCAGGCCGCGCAGCATCGGGGGACGCGTGAACGCCTCCGACAGGAACAGCACGTCAGGATCGGTGGAGTGGATGTCCGCCAGCAGCTTCTCCCAGAACCCCACGGGCTTGGTGTGCGGGTTGTCCACCCGGAAGATGCGGACGCCGTGGTCCATCCAGTGGCGGACCACCCGCCGGACCTCGGTGTAGATGCCCTTCGGGTCCTTGTCGAAGTTCAGGGGGTAGATGTCCTGATACTTCTTCGGCGGGTTCTCGGCGTACGCGATGGTGCCGTCGGCCCTGATCGTGAACCATTCGGGGTGCTCCTTTACCCAAGGATGGTCAGGGGAGCACTGCAGGGCCAGGTCGAGCGCGATCTCCAGGCCGAGCTCGCGAGCCCGCCGCACGAAGGCGTCGAAGTCCTCGAAGGTGCCCAGATCAGGATGGATCGCGTCGTGCCCGCCGTCCTCGGAGCCGATCGCCCAGGGGGAGCCGACGTCGTACGGCTCGGGGTGCAGGGTGTTGTTGCGCCCCTTGCGGAAGGTCTCGCCGATGGGATGGATCGGCGGCAGGTAGACGACGTCGAAGCCCATGCCGGCCACGCCGGGCAGCCGCTCCGCCGCAGTCCGGAAATTTCCGGACTTGGGGATGGCGCCCTCTTCGAGCACCGCCCCCTCGGACCTGGGGAAGAACTCATACCAGGAGCCGAAGAGCGCCCGCCTGCGGTCGACCCGGATGCGGTATCTCGGCGCCCTGGTCACCAGGTCGCGCAGCGGGTGCGAGGCGAGCGCGCTCGCCGTCTCAGGGAGCTGCGCCAGCGCCAGCCTCGCCCGGGGATCGAGCTCGTCGTCCCGCAGCCGATCGGCCACGGTCTGGAGAGCCGCCCGGTGCGTGCAGTTGTCGCAGCCCGCCGGGCGGATGGCCTTCGCGGCGCGCGCGAACACGCGGGCGCCCTCCTCGCACATGAGGTCCGTGTCGATGCCACGGGGGATCTTGATCCCGGCGTCGTGGAGCCAGGTGGCGATCGGGTCGCCCCAGGCCTCGACGCGGAAGTGCCAGTTACCCTCCGTAGGCAGCGTGACCTCGACCGCCCACCGGTCGGTGCCGGGCTCGACCTCGCGCATGGGCAGGAGCCGCTGGCGCCTGCCGTCGGGGTCGACCAGCACGACCCCGGCCGCCACCGCGTCGTGTCCCTCGCGGAACACGGTGGCGCTGATCTCGAAGGTCTCGCCCGCCGCTGCCTTCGCGGGCCACCGCCCGCACTCGACAACAGGGTAAATTTCCTGTATTGGGATTCGTCCGATCATCGTGTCTCAAGGTAGCGGCGACGCACCGGGCGCCGCCGGGAATTGTGAGGGCAAGGAGTGATCTTTGCTTTCAAGTAGGTCCCGGCTTGATGCCGGTGTATGGGCAGGCGCGGTCGTATCCACCCCCGGAGTGACGGATGTCATCTCGGGGGATCGGAGGTGTGATGCTGAGGCTCTTACATGGGACTGCCCCCATAGTCCCTCTTCAAGCCTGCCTAAGGGAAGTTAGGGGTGCCCCGGTCGGCTTTTGTCCCTGAGAGTTGCCGGGTGAGGGGGGAGCCGTACATGATCAAGTTGAGATCACATCGCCAGGTCCGCTTTAGTGATGTTTGAGCATGTATGGGAGTGGTGAGAGCGAAACGCATGAGATCTGGTAGGCGCACAAGAGTGTTTCGGTCGCGCGTCGTGGCGCTGAGTAACTAGGGTCTGGCCCCGTGAGAGCAATACGCAGGTTCACCGTCCGTACCGTCCTTCCCGTGGAGCTGGCCGCCCTCGGCGAGCTCGTACAAAATCTGCGCTGGTCATGGCACCCGGAGACCATGGACCTGTTCGCCGAGGTGGATCCCGACACCTGGGAACGGGTCGGGCACGACCCGGTCGCGTTGCTCGGAGCGGTGGAGGCCGGCAGGCTGGCCGAGCTGGCTCGTGATCGCAGGTTCCTCCGCAGGCTCGCGGACGCCGCGGACGACCTGCGGGAGTACATGACCGCGCCCCGCTGGTACCAGACTTTGCCCGACGCCCCCGCCGCCATCGGCTACTTCTCGCCCGAGTACGGCATCGCCGCCGCGCTCCCGCAGTACTCCGGAGGCCTCGGCATCCTCGCCGGCGACCACCTGAAGGCCGCCAGCGACCTCGGCGTGCCGATCCTCGGTGTGGGCCTGCTCTACCGGCACGGCTACTTCAGCCAGTCCCTGTCGGCCGAGGGCTGGCAGCAGGAGCACTACCCGAGCCTCGACCCCGGCGGCCTGCCCCTGAGCCTGCTGAAGGAGGAGGACGGCGCCCCCGCCCGCGTCGCGATCCCCCTGCCCGGCGGGCGAACGCTGCACGCGCAGATCTGGGTGGCCCAGGCGG
Source organism: Sphaerisporangium sp. NPDC088356 (assembly GCF_040685555.1). Taxonomy (NCBI): domain Bacteria; kingdom Bacillati; phylum Actinomycetota; class Actinomycetes; order Streptosporangiales; family Streptosporangiaceae; genus Sphaerisporangium; species Sphaerisporangium sp. NPDC088356. The sequence goes on along the minus strand of NZ_JBFBIK010000004.1, from coordinate 28,810 downwards.
GCCGGGTCCCGCTGCTGCTGCTCGACTCCGACGTGGCCGAGAACGACAACGCCGCCCGCGACGTCACCGACCGGCTGTACGGCGGCGGCACCGACCACCGGCTCATGCAGGAGCTGCTGCTCGGCATCGGCGGGGTGCGCGCGCTCCGCGCCTACTGCCGCATCACGGGGCACCCCGAGCCCGAGGTCTTCCACACCAACGAGGGTCACGCGGGCTTCCTCGGCCTCGAACGCATCCGCGAGCTGACCGAGCACCGGCTGTCCTTCGACGAGGCCCTGGAGGCCGTCCGCGCGGGCACGGTGTTCACCACGCACACGCCCGTCCCCGCCGGCATCGACCGGTTCCCCGCCGAGATGATCGAGAAGCAGTTCGGCGGCGACAACGCCTGGCCCACCGTCCCGGTGGAACGCATCCTCGCGCTCGGGGCCGAGCCCGACTCGCCCGAGGCCCCGGCGGAGGCGGCGGTCTTCAACATGGCCGTCATGGGCATGCGGCTGGCCCAGCGGGTCAACGGCGTATCCGAGCTGCACGGCGAGGTCAGCCGCGGGATGTTCCAGGGGCTCTGGCCGGGGTTCGACCTCGACGAGATCCCGATCGGGTCGATCACCAACGGCGTGCACGCCCCGACCTGGGTCGCGCGCGAGGTGATGGAGCTCGCGGGCAAGGAGCTTCCCTCGCTGATCGAGAAGGCCCAGGGCTGGGAAGGGGTGCAGAAGCTCACCGACGAGGACATCTGGGGCATCCGTGGCAGGCTGCGGCGCCAGCTCGTCGACGCGGCCCGCGACCGGCTGCGGGCCTCCTGGCGCGCCCGGGGCGCCTCCACGGCCGAGCTCGGCTGGATCGACGAGGCGCTCGACCCCGACGTGCTGACGATCGGCTTCGCGCGGCGCGTGCCCTCCTACAAACGGCTCACGCTCATGCTCAAGGATCCCGACCGGCTCAGGGAGCTGCTCCTCGACCCCGAGAAGCCCGTCCAGATCGTGATCGCGGGCAAGGCGCACCCTGCCGACGAGGGCGGCAAGAAGCTGATCCAGCAGATCGTGAAGTTCGCCGACAGCGAGGACGTGCGCCACCGCATCGTCTTCCTGCCCGACTACGACATGAACCTCGGGCAGCTCATGGTCCAGGGCTGCGACGTGTGGATGAACAACCCGCTGCGCCCGCTGGAGGCGTGCGGCACCTCCGGCATGAAGGCCGCTCTCAACGGCGGGCTCAACCTCTCCATCAGGGACGGCTGGTGGGACGAGTGGTACGACGGCAACAACGGCTGGGCCGTCCCGACCGCCGACGGCGTGGAGGACCCCGACCGCCGTGACGATCTGGAGGCGGGCGCGCTGTACGACCTGATCGAGCGCGAGGTCGCCGACCGGTTCTACGACCGCCCGGGCGACGCCCATCCCCGGCGCTGGCTCGACATGGTCAAGCACACGCTCAGCTCGCTCGGCCCGAAGGTCCTCGCAGGGCGCATGCTCCGCGACTACGTCGTCGACCTGTACACGCCGGCCGCGGAGTCGGCGCGCGACCTGTCCAAGGGCGACCACAGCAAGGCGCGCGAGTTCGCGGCGTGGAAGCTGCGGGTCACCCGCGCCTGGCCCGGCGTCCGGGTGGAGCACATCGAGGCGTCGGGCATCGGGGACACCCCCGAGCTCGGGGCGGCGATGGAGGTGCGCGCGACGATCGCGCTCGGCGAGCTGTCCCCGGACGACGTGAGCGTCCAGGCCGCGTACGGCAAGGTGGGGGTGCACGACGAGCTGATCGGGCCGTCGTACGTCACGCTCCAGCCCGACGCGGTGGGCGACGACGGCAAGGCGACCTACACCGGGGCCGTGCCGCTCGACCGCACGGGCGCGTTCGGATACACCGTCCGGGTGGTCCCCGCGCACCCGCTGATGTCGTCTCCGGCCGAGCTGGGTCTCATCTCCGTTCCCGAGGAGCCCGTGGGGATGACCAACGGCACGCTCCGCTAGGACTCACCCGACGATCTTTCGGAGGACATACCGCGACAAATCGGGCAAGCATTCTCGAATGCGCCAGCCGCCGACTGGGCAGGGCTGACGGAGGCAACGCGATTTCACTCGTGAAGGAGCGTGATCCGCCGTGGAAGGCTGGACGTTCGAGGGACAGCCGGGAGCCCTGGGGGACACCACGACCACGCTGGTCGAGGGGGGATCGTTCTGCGTATGCGAGCAGAACGGTGACATCCTGCCGGGCGGGGCCCAAGGCGTGTACTACGCCGACACCCGCCTGGTGTCCCGGTGGGAGCTGCGCGTCGACGACGCGCCCCTCGAGAGCCTGAAGGTGGTGCCCGGGGAGCCGTACCACGCGGCCTTCCTCGGGCGGACCCCGCCGCGCCCAGGGCGGGCCGACAGCACGATGCTGGTGATCAGGGATCGCTACGTCGGCGGCGGCCTCCGCGAGGACGTCACGATGCGCAACCTCGCCGACGAGGCCGCGGGCTGCTTCGTCACCCTGGTGGTCGCCTCCGACGTCGCCGACCTGTTCGAGGTCAAGGCGCACCGCATCCAGTGGGTGACCGACGTCGAGACCATCGTGGACAGCACCGGGCTGAAGATCGTCTCGGCGAGCCGGTCCCGGGGGGCGAGGGTGATCGCGGAGTCGGAGGAAGCGGAGTTCAACGCGATACCGGGCCTGCTGACCTTCAAGACGGTCGTGCCCGCGCGCAGCGAGTGGCGGCTCACCTTGCAGGTGAACCCGATCCTCGACGGTGAGGAGGCGCCCGCCTGGTTCTCCGCGCGCCACCCGGTCGAGCGCGCCGAGCCGGCCATGCGCCTGGCCCAATGGGTGCGCAGCAGCCCGACCATCAGCACCACGAACGTCGCCCTGGCCCAGGCGCTCCGCAGGTCGAGGACGGACCTCGGCAGCCTGCGGCTGTTCCAGAAGAACCACCCCGACGAGCTTCCCTCGATCGCGGCCGGCGCGCCCTGGTTCATGACCCTCTTCGGCAGGGACTCCCTGCTGACGTCGTGGATGGCGCTACCGCTCGACCAGACCCTGGCCCTCGGCACGCTCAGCCGTCTCGCCGAGCTGCAGGGCACCAAGGTCAACCTGCTCACCGAGGAGGAGCCCGGCAAGATCCTCCACGAGCTCCGGTACGGCGTGGAGCCCGGGGCGCCCGCCTCCACCGGCGGCCAGCCGTACTACGGGTCGGTCGACTCCACCCCGCTGTTCGTCATGCTCCTCGGCGAACTGCGCCGCTGGGGCCTGCACGGGGACGAGGTACGCCGGCTCCTCCCGCACGCCGACGCCGCGCTGGGCTGGATCGAGAACTACGGCCAGTGCGAGGGGTTCCTGTGGTACCGGCGCAAGACCGATCGCGGCCTGGTCAACCAGGGGTGGAAGGACTCGTTCGACGGCGTCAACTACGCCGACGGCAGCCTCGCCCATGCCCCCATCGCGCTGGCGGAGGCGCAGGGCTACGTCTACGCGGCCTACATCGCGCGCGCCAACCTCGCCCACGAGGATGGGGACACCGAGACCGAGCGGCGCTGCGAGAAGCAGGCGGCGATCCTGCGGGAGGCGTTCAACGAGCGCTTCTGGATCCCGGAGCGGGGTTACTACGCGATGGGACTCGACGGGGACGGGCGCCTGATCGACTCCCTCGCCTCCAACATGGGCCACTGCCTGTGGACGGGGATCGTGGACGAGGACAAGGCGCCGTCCGTGGCCGAGCACCTGATATCGGCGGAGATGTTCAGCGGGTACGGCGTGCGGACCCTGGCGACCAGCATGGGCGCCTACAACCCGATGAGCTACCACAACGGGTCGGTCTGGCCGCACGACAACGCGATCATCGTGGCCGGGCTGATGCGCTACGGCTTCGTCGAGGCGGCCCAGCGCATCGCCGAGGGGCTGCTGGAGGCGGCGCACGAGTGCGCCGGCCGGCTCCCGGAGCTGTTCTGCGGGTTCGAGCGGGAGGAGTTCCCGACGCCCATCCCGTACCCGACGTCGTGCGCGCCCCAGGCGTGGGCCGCGGCCTCGCCCATCCACCTCGTCAGGTCGCTGCTGCGGTTCGACCCGTGGGTGCCGTACGGGAAGGTGTGGATCGCCCCGGCGCTGCCGAAGGGGTTCGGCCTGCTCCAGGTGTCGAACCTGCCGCTCGGCGAGGCCAGGCTCGTGGTGAAGGTGCAGGAAGGCGATGACTCCGCCACCGTTCGCGGACTCCCGGAAGGAGTCCGGCTGATCAACGAACCTCGTCCGCCGACGGCGATCTCGGTGCCTGACAGCGGCTGATTTCGAGGGGGCGGGGAAGGGTATTGAGGACTCGGGGGATCCGGCTGGAGGTGCGCTCCTACATGGCCACATCGATCGGCGTCTTTGGGCGGCGGCACGCTCCGCGAAACGTCGGAGGCTCTTCCGGCCTGCGCGTCGCCATGGTGGCGCCGCCGTGGTCGGAGGTGCCTCCCAAGGGGTACGGCGGCATCGAGGCGATGCTCTCCGACCTCGTCGGGGGCCTGATGGGGCTCGGCCACGAGGTCACCCTCATCGGCGCGGGCAGGACCACGACCAAGGCCACCTTTCTGCGCACCTACCGCCGCGCGCCCTCCGAACGCATCGGCGAGACGATGCCGGAGGTGCTGCACACCGCCATAGCCGCCCGGCTGCTCTCCCAGCTGGACGCCGACATCGTGCACGACCACACCCTCGCGGGGCCGCTCACCGCCCTGGGCAGGCCCGCACCGACCGTCGTGACGTGTCACGGGCCGGTCGACGGGGAGCTCGGGGAGTACTACCGCACCATGGGCGACCGCATATCCCTGGTGTCGATCTCGCTCGCCCAGCGGACCTACGCCCCCGACCTGAACTGGGTCGGGCAGGTGTACAACGCCGTGGACACCCGCACGTTCCCGTACAGGGAGCGCAAGGAGGACTGGGTGCTGTGGATCGGGCGGTTCGCCGGGGACAAGGGGGCCCACCTGGCCATCGACGCGGCCCGGGCGGCCGGGCGGCGCATCGTGCTCGCGGGCAAGCTCGTCGAGCCGGCCGAATTCGCCTACTTCGACGAGCACGTCCGTCCGAGGCTCGGGCCGGACGCCCGTTACGAGGGCGAGGCCAACATCGTGCGCAAGCGCCAGCTCATGGCGGCGGCGCGCTGCCTGCTGTTCCCGATCACCTGGCAGGAGCCCTTCGGCCTGGTGATGATCGAGGCCATGGCCTGCGGGACGCCCGTGGTCGCCCTGGGGCTCGGGTCGGTGCCCGAGGTCGTCGTGGACGGGGTCACGGGCTTCGTCCGGCGGTTCCCGCACGAGCTGCCCGCCGCCATCGAGGCGGTCGACGTGCTGCGGCCCTCCGACAGCCGCACGCACGTGGAGCGCGACTTCGACGTCATGTCCATGGCGACGGGGTACGAGCGCGTCTACCGCGAGGTCGTCGCGCGCACGGGGATCCCCGTCAAGTGATCGCGACCGCCCGTATCGTGGTGGTGCCGCACTCCGGGAGCGGGGTGCCGTACCACTGAGGAGGGCGTCATGACGGAGTTCGCACGTGTCGAGGCCGGCGGCGGGATCGCGACGATCCGGCTGGACCGGCCGAAGATGAACGCCCTCAACGGCCAGATGCAGCGGGAGCTCGCCGAGTGCGCCCGCCAGGTGGACGCCGACCCCGGCGTGCGGGCCGTGGTCATCTACGGGGGAGAGCGGGTGTTCGCCGCGGGGGTGGACATCAAGGAGATGGCCGACATGACGTATGCCGATATGTCGGCACATTCTGGTGAGTTGCAGGCGTGCTTCACCGCCGTGGCGAAGATCGGCAAGCCGGTCATCGCGGCGATCACCGGCTACGCGCTCGGGGGCGGCTGCGAGCTGGCCCTCTGCGCCGACTTCCGTATCGCGGGCGAGGGCGCCAAGCTCGGCCAGCCCGAGATCTCGCTCGGCATCATCCCGGGCGCCGGCGGCACCCAGCGCCTGCCCCGCCTGATCGGCCCGGCGCGGGCCAAGGACCTCATCTTCACCGGGCGCCACGTGGGCGCCGCCGAGGCGCTCGCCATCGGCCTGGTCGACAAGGTCGTCCCCGACGCCGACGTGCACGCCGAGGCCGTCGCCCTCGCCGAGCGGTTCGCGGACGGCCCGGCCGTCGCGCTGCGCGCCGCCAAGCAGGCCGTCGACCACGGGCTCGACACCGACCTGACCACCGGCCTGGAGATCGAGCGGCTGCACTTCTCCGGCCTGTTCGCCACCGAGGACGCCCGCACCGGGCTGCGCGCGTTCGCCGAGAAGACGAAGCCCGAGTTCACCGGCCGCTGACCATGTGACATAACGGTATACATCAGCAGTTCGGAGAGATCATGATTTCCCGCTAAGGTGACCGGTCATGTCGCGCTTTGTAATGCGTGTCCTGGCGCCCCTGCGGGTCCGGCGCGCGATACTGGGCCGGTTCGACGGCCGGTACGTGACGCGGGCCGATCACCGGCAGGACGTCCGGGACTCGCTGTGGGAGGTCCAGGCGCTCAAGCGGGAGGTCGCGGCGCTGCGGCGCGAGGTCGACCAGTTGCGCCAGCGGGCGGCGAGCACGAGCAGGCCCTCCACCGACCCGGCGCTCGCGGCCAAGGTCGAGGACGCGCACCGGCTCGCCACGGAGACGGCCTCGGCCGTGGACCAGGTGCTCCAGGCCGAGGTCCTGATCTGGCAGGCCATCGGCTCGATCCGCGAGGCGGGGGGCCCGGAGAAGGCGGCCCCATGAGGGTGGACTGGACGTCCGACGGTGATCTGTGGCGGCTGCGCCTCCGGCTGGACCCCGGTGAGGACCTCACCGGCACCGTCACCGACGGCCAGCGGGTGGAGCTCACCACCGACACCTGCCACGTGCGGCTGCCGCGTCCCGCCGGTGAGGCGTCCGTCCATCCTGACCTGATGGCCCTCGCCGCGTGGACGGTCGTCGCGCCCTGGACGTCCGGCAGGGTCGTCTTCGACCGGCCCATCTCCGGCGAGCTGGCCGCCGCGCTCCACAGTGGCTGGGGCGTCGAGGCCGGGCCGGTCGGCGAGTCGCCCCGGACGCCGGGCACCCGGCTCGCGATCTCCTACAGCGGCGGCGCCGACTCGGCCGCGGTGGCCGCGATCCTGCCGGACGCGCCGCTGATCCACTTCCGCCGCGTGAGCCATCCCCGGGTCCCCAACCGGTGGACGCACTACCGGTCCGACGTGCTGGCCGACCTGGCGGAGAAGACCGGCAGGGACGTGACCCCGGTCGAGTCGGACCTTGAGTTCCTGCTGCGGCACCCGCGCCCCGGGTATCCCGAGCACCACGCCGTCATGATCGGGGCCGTTCTCCTGGCCGGCGCCATGGACCTCGGCGGCGTGGCGCTGGGTTACGAGATCGGCTCGCGGTGGCTCGGCGGCGGCCGGTACGTCCACCGGTACACCCCCGACAACCCCATGTGGTCGGCCCACGGCCCGTGGGGACGCCTCTTCGCCGCCGCCGGGCTGCCCCTGGTCCTCCCGGTGGGCGGGATCAGCGAGGCGATGACGATGCGGCTGGCACTCGGCTCCGAGCTCCGCGACCAGGTGCGCTGGTGCCTGCGCGGCGACAGCCACGGCCCGTGCGGCCGGTGCGGCAAGTGCCTGTACAAGGAGCTCATCCAGGCCGCCATCGAGCGGCGCCCGATGCGGACGACGATCACCGCGGACCGGCCGGTGGCGCGCAAGTGGCAGCAGCCGCCGCCGTACGGGGGCCAGGAGATGATCGAGTACGGCTGCGCCAACGTCCCCGGCATCGAGGACACCCCCTTCGCCAGGGCCGCCGGGTACCTCGGGGCGACGCGTGAATCTACCCTGTGGCTGGAGCGGTGCTACCCTCCGGCCGTCGAGGAGATCCCCGAACCATGGCGAAAGGGGATCGAGGCGATCATGCTTGACGAGTTCGGGCTGATGAACGCGGAGGACATGGAGCGGGTGGAGAGCTGGGGACGGCGATGAAGGTTTACCTGTCGGTCGACATGGAGGGCGTGACCGGGCTCACCGACCCGGAGGAGATGCACGCCGGGGGCCGTGGCTACGAGCGCGGCTGCGAGCTGATGACCGCCGACGCCAGTGCCGTGATCGCGGGGGCCTTCGAGGCGGGCGCGTCGGCCGTGGTGGTCAACGACGCTCACGGATCCACCAAGAACCTCCGGGTCGACCTGCTCGACCCCCGGGCCTCGCTGATCCGGGGCCCGGGCAAGCCGATGCGCATGGCGCAGGGGCTGTCCGCCGACTTCCAGGCCGCCTGCTTCGCCGGGTACCACGCCAGGGCCGGCATCCAGCACGGAGTGCTGAACCACACGTGGATGGGCAAGGAGATCCACAACGTCTACCTCAACGGCGAGGTCTGCGGTGAGACGCGGCTGGTGGCGGGGTTCGCCGGGTTCCTCGGGGTGCCGGTCGCGCTGGTGACGGGCGACGAGGCGGTGTGCGAGGAGGCGCGCGCGCTCCTCGGCGACGTCGAGACCGTCGCGGTCAAGAAGGGCATCGACAGGTTCTCCGCCGAGCTGCTGCCGCCCAGCGTCGCCCAGGCGCTGATCAGGGAGGCCGCCGCGCGGGCGCTGAACCGCCTGAGCGACTTCCGGCCCCACCAGGTCGCGCCCCCGTTCACGCTCGGGATCGAGTGGAACTCCACCGCCATCGCCTCGGGCTGCGCGCTCATCCCGGGTGTGCGGCCGGCCGGGCCCCGGCACACCGAGTTCACCACCGACGACTTCCGCGACATCATGGGGCTGCTCGGCGTCTTCGCCACCCTCGCGGGCCAGGTGGCCTGCGGCAGCGGCGTGTACGGCTGAGCCATGGAGCAAGAGGGATTACCCCGGCGCGGCGACCGTCTGACGCGTAGGTCGCTGCTCGTAGGCATCGGCGCGGCCGGTGGCGCCGGCGCCATGTACGCCGCGATGGGGGTGCTGGGGCTGGCCCCCTCCAAGGAGACGCCCCCCGTGCGCCCCGTCGGCGGGGCCGGGCTCCCGGCGCCGTACGTGCCGCCCCAGCCGTCCGACTTCTCCCTGCGCGGCGGGGCTCCGGCGAAGGTGCTCGTGCTGGGAGCGGGCGTGGCCGGGCTGGCGTGCGCGTACGAGCTCGGCAAGGCCGGGTACGACTGCACGGTCCTTGAGGCCCGCGACCGGGTGGGCGGGCGCAGCCTGACCCTGCGAGGCGGCGACGCGGTGACCGAGTTGCCCGCCGGGACCGCCGCGGGGGCGAGCGGTGAGACCCAGCGGGTGACCTTCGGGGCCGGCACGTACTTCAACGCGGGGCCGGCCCGCATCGCCCAGTGGATGGTGACGCTCGACTACTGCCGCGAGCTGGGCGTCCCGCTTGAGGTCTTCGTCAACAACAACGCCGCCGCGTACGTCCTCACGGCCGGCATGAAGGGGCCCGTGCGCGCCCGTACGGCCCGCGCCGACGCCTACGGGTACGTCTCCGAGCTGCTGGCCAAGGCCACCGACGCCGGGGCGCTCGACGCCGAGCTGACCGCCGCCGACAAGGAACGGCTTCTGGACTTCCTCTCCGAGTTCGGGGAGATCGGCCCGTCGCGCCGGTACACCGGCGGCGAGCGGCGGGGGTACCGCGTGAACCCCGGAGTCGGGCCGGGCACCGCCCTCGGCCCGCCGCCCTCGCTCACCGAGATCCTGAGCCAGGGCCTCGGCCGGATGCTGACCATGGACGCGGGCTACGACCAGGCGATGCCGATGTTCCAGCCCGTGGGCGGGATGGACGCCATCGTCCGCGCGCTCGCGGGAAAGGTCGGCGCCGAACGCATCAGGACCGGCACGCGGGTCACGAAGATCACGAACCGGCCCGAGGGGGTCGAGGTCGCGGTGGAGCACGGGGCCCCGCTGAAGGCCGACTACTGCGTCGCGGCGCTTCCCCCGCACCTGCTCGCGAAGATGCCGGGCAACCTCGGCGCCGATGTGAGGGCCGTGCTCTCCACCCCCGTCCCGCTGTCGGCGGGCAAGCTCGGCATCGAATACGGCCGCCGCTGGTGGGAGATCGAGGACCGCGTTTACGGCGGGGCCACCGAGACCGACCTGGACGTGGGCCACATCTGGTACCCCTCCTACGGGTTCCACACCGAGCGCGGCCTGGTCGTGGGTTACTACAACACCGGCGGGGCCGCCGAGACCTACGACGCGCTGCCGCACCATGAGCGCCTCCGCCGGGCCCTGGTCCAGGGCCGGAAGGTCCACGGCGGCAGGTACGGCAAGGACCTGCTCGCGAGCGTCTCGGTCGCCTGGCTGCGGCAGCCGCACATCGAGGGCTCGTGGGTGCGCTGGCCGTCGATGAACGGGTTCTCGCTGCTCCAGCGGCCCGCCGGACGGATCTACTTCGCGGGCGACTGGCTCACCCACCTGATCGCCTGGCAGGCCGGGGCCTTCGAGTCCGCCCGTAAGGTGGTCACCGAGCTTCATCACCGCGTACTGAAGGAGGGGTGACCCATGAGGCTGGGCACGCTCGACTGGGTGCCCGCGGGGGAACGGCGCGATCTGCTCGCCGACCCGGTGGCCAGGGCCGTCACGACCATGAGTGACGAGGTCGTGGTGGCGCCCATCGATCCGGCGCTCGCCGACACCGCCGCCTTCTGCGAGCGGTACGGGGTGGGTCTCCAGGAGTCGGCCAACTGCGTGATCGTGGCGGCGAAGCGGGGCGGCGAGACGCGCTACGCCGCCGTGATGGTGCTCGCCACGATGCGCGCCGACGTCAACGGGGTGATCCGCAGGCACCTGGACGCCCGCAAGACCTCTTTCGCCCCGCAGCAGGACGCCGTCGAGATGTCGGGCATGGAGTTCGGCGGCATCACGCCCCTCGGCCTGCCCGAGGACTGGCCCGTGCTGGTGGACGCCGAGGTCGCGCGGCAGCCGTACGTCGTGATCGGCAGCGGTATCAGGGGCTCCAAGCTGGCGCTCGCCGGTGAGGCCCTTACCCGCCTGAAGAGCGCCGACGTGGTGGCTCTGGCCCAGTGAGGTGTCCGCCCTGTAAGACTTTCCGGATTTGGGAAACCCTTGGGGCCGGTTCATCCGTTGTACTACCGGGAATGTGGCCTCATGGTTCATCTCATGGGCGGGGTTTAAGCCGGTATGGTGCTACGTGCCGTCAAGGACCGCGGGCGGATGTCCGCGGAGTGCTCTCATCGCCACGACGGGCCGAAGGGAGAGAGCGGTAGCCGCACGGGGGCGGTGGGCTACCGACCGGTTGGCAACGGGGGTTGCCCGCCGCGATGGCCGCCGGCTCCGGCGACGGGCCAGGGCACCGGCTGCCGACCGGTGTTTTCCGGTATTGGCATTGCGCAGAGTAAGCGAAATGTGACAATTGGAGCAAGGCGCTTCCTTCCGGACACCAATGCCGGGGCACCGCCGGAGATCAGATGAATCAGGACGACCGATTGGGCCCCTACCGGCTGCTCCGGCGGCTCGGTGAAGGTGGCATGGGCGTGGTCCATCTCGCCCTCGACTCCCAGGGCAGGCAGGTCGCCGTCAAGGTCCTGCGCGCCGAGGTCACCGGGGACGACGTCGCGCGCCGCAGGCTCGCGCGCGAGGTCGAGACCATGCGCCGCGTGCGCAGCAGGCACATCGCCGAGGTCGTCGACGCCGACGTCACCGGCAGCCGCCCCTACATCGTGACCCGTTACGTCCCGGGCAAGCCCCTGGACGACACGGTCAAGCAGGACGGCCCGCTGGCCGTCGGCGCGCTGCTGCGGCTCGCCCACGGCGTGGCCGAGGCCCTCGCCACGGTGCACGCGGCCGGGATCATCCACCGCGACCTCAAGCCGGGCAACGTGCTGCTGCTCGACGGCGAGCCCGTGCTGATCGACTTTGGCATCGCGCAGGCCGTCGACGCCACCCGGCTGACGCAGACCGGCATGTTCATCGGCACCCCCGGCTACCTCGCCCCCGAGATCATCGAGGGGCACGAGGCCGGGCCGGAGGTCGACGTCCACGCCTGGGCCGGCACGATGCTGATGGCCGCCACCGGCCAGCCGCCGTTCGGCAAGGGCACGCTGGAGATGGTGTTCTACAACATCACCGCGGGCAAGGCCAACGTCGACGCCGCCCCGGCGATCATGCGCCCGCTGCTGCGCGCGGCCTTCCAGCGCGACCCCGCCAAGCGGCCGACCGCCGCCGAGCTGGCCGCGCAGCTCTCCCGGCTCGTGCCCCCTGGCCCGGGGCAGGGCCGTCCGAACGTGCCCGACGAGATCCTCACGGTTCCCGACATGTCGGGCGGCCCGGCGACCGGGACGTCGCTGCGCCCCGGCGCGGCATCACCGGCATCCCCGGCCACGCCGGTGACCCCGGCCAAGCCCGCCGAGGAGTACGTGTCGCTGCTCGGCGAGGCGCCGCAGGGCCCCGGAGCCGGTGACCCGTGGCCCACGGTCCGCGTGACCGGCGACGAGCTCCGCAAGGCGGGCATCTCCCAGGAGCGGCCCAAGTCCACCGACCACGAGGGCCAGGTGCCCACCCGGTACGCCCCGCCGTCGCCCTCCCAGCCGTGGAAGGCCGCCCAGCCGGCGCCGCTCGACCAGGGCGAGGTGCCGACGAGGCGCGTCAGACCCGAGGAGCTGAGCGAGCTCGACGTCCAGGCCAAGCCCTACCGTGCCGCCCCGGCCGCCCCGGCCGGGCCGGTGCCGCCGGCCCGCTCGAACCAGCTGCCACCCGGCGCGCAGGCGTCCCCGCTCGCGCCGCCCGCGCGGCCGTACCACCACCAGGCGCTGTTCGAGCAGGCGCCCGACCTGTTCGAGATGACGCCGCACGTGCGGCAGCAGCCGTCCGCGCCGTACGTCCCGACCGTGCACCTGCCACCGGACGCGCCGCCCGGCTTCGGGCAGCACCAGGGCCACGGCGACGACCTGCTGCGGCGGTCCCCGGTGTACGGCGTGGCGAGCGTGCTGGCGCTGATCATCGTGGTCGGCGCCGCCGTCTTGGCCCCGATCCTGGTGTCGGCACTCGTGGTGCCCGCCGCCGTGCTTCTCAGGGCCGCCGACATGGCACAGCCGAAGCTCCTCACCAGGCGCCCGGCGGCGTCCGCCGCCTCCGACGTGCTCCGCGTCCTCGGGCAGCCCCTGGCGCTGCTCAAGTCCATCGGCGTCACGATCGCGCTCGTCCCGTACGCCCTGATCCTGGGTGTGCCGGTCACGCTCGTCCTGACCTTCCTGGTGAGGTCGGTGTCCGCGGGCACCGCCCTGAGCTGGGGAGTCGCCGTCTCCCTGTGGATCATCTGCGCGGGGCCGGGCGTCGAGGGACCGGGCCGCCAGATGACCAGGACCCTGGCCTCCGCCTTCTCCACCAAGGGAGCCGCGACGACCCTCACCGTGATCCTCGGAGTCGTGGCCGCGCTCGTGGCCGTCTACGCGGTCAGCACGCTCGTCATGTCCGCCGGGGAGGCAGTCTGGAGTCCGGTGGACATGTCCACCTGGCTAGAACGATTGAAAGGCCTTCGAAGGAAGGCAGGATGACGGGGGAAACCGTGCCGGAGACGCTGGACAGACTCGGTCCCTACCGGCTGTTGCGCCGGCTGGGCGAGGGCGGCATGGGCGTCGTCCATCTCGGCCTCGACCAGGAGGGCAGGGAGGTCGCCGTCAAGGTCCTCCACCCGCACGTGGCGGCCGACCTCAAGGCTCGCGACCGGCTGACCCGCGAGGTCGAGACCATGCGCCGGGTGCGCAGCCCGCGCGTCGCCGAGGTCCTCGACGCCGAGCTCACCGGCGCCACGCCCTACATCGTGACCAGGTTCGCACCCGGCCGCACGCTGGAGGAGACCGTCCTGTCGGACGGGCCGCTCTCCGCTCACGAGGTCATACGGCTGGCGCGCGGCCTGTCCGAGGCGCTGATCGCGATCCACGCCGCCGACGTCATCCACCGCGACTTCAAGCCGGCGAACGTCATGCTGGTCAACGGCGACCCGCTGGTCATCGACTTCGGCATCGCGCACCTGGTCAACGCGACCCGGCTCACCCAGACCGGCATGTTCGTCGGCACCCCCGGCTACCTCGCGCCCGAGATCATCAGGGACGAGGGGATCACCCAGGCGGCCGACGTGCACGCGCTGGCGGCCACGGTGTTCTTCGGGGCGACGGGCAAGCCGCCCTTCGGGTCGGGCTCGTTCGAGATGGTCTGCTACAACATCATGGAAGGCCGGGCCAGCATCGACCAGGCGCCCCCGTGGCTGCGCGGCTGGCTGCGCGCCGCCTTCGCGGTCGACGCGGGCGCCCGGCCGAGCGCGCAGGGCCTGCTGGCCATGGCGAGGTCCCTCGACCCGAACGTGACCTCCTTCCAGGAGAGCCCTCCGGCGCAGACCGGTCACACCCGCAGGCTCGACACCGCCCAGGGGAGCGGGCAGGTCCCCGACGGCACCCGCGTGCTCAACGGCTCCGCGCCCGACGGCACCCACGTGCTGAACGGCTCGGCCGACCCCGCGCTCGACGACCTCCCGCCGACCAAGCGTACGAAGCCGGCGTCCGAGGACAGCTACTCCGACCTGCTGCCGCCCGTGCGGTACGCCGAGCACGAGCGTGAGCGCCGGCGCGGCAACCGTGCCGGCGCGCCGCCGCCGAGCCCGCCCGCCGCCTTCGTCCCGCCTCCCGGCGCCCCGGGGTTCGCGCCCCCTCAGGCCTACCCGCCCGCGCCGTACGGGCATCCCGGCCAGCACGCCCCGGCGCCCTACGTGGACCAGCGGGTGGCCGGCTACCCGCCTCCACCCATGGGTCCGTCCACCCGAGGCGTCGTGGCCCCGCCCACCCACGCCCGGCCGTACGCGCCCGACCAGGGCCGGGGGCCGCACGCGCCCGAGCAGGAGCGCAGGCCCGAGCCCGAGCGAGACCGCCCGCGCTACCGCACCGGGCACCCGCTCCTCGCGGCCCTGATGCTGGTCGTGGCGCTCGCGAGCGCGCGCATGCTCCCCGTGCTGGTCGGCGTCCTCATGGTCGTCGTGGTCCTGTGCCTGCGCGTCGGCGAGTACCTCTGGGGCGACCTCGCGGAGCGCCGCTCGCTCCGGGGCAACAGCGCCAGCGATCCGCTGCTGGCCGTGCTCGGCACGCCGTGGGCGCTGATCAAGGCCGCTCTCATGACGGTCGTGGTCACGCCGCTGGCGGGGATGTTCGGCCTGTGCGTGTGGGGCGCGCTGTACTTCCTCGGCGGGATGACCACCGACACCGCCGCCTCGTGGGCGGCCTCGGCGTTCGTCGGGGGCCTGTTCCTGCTGCCGGGCGGCGGGGCGCCGCGCAAGGCGGTGGCCCGCACCCTCACCGCCGTGATCCGCAGCCCGGGTGCCGGGATGGTCGTGACGATCATCGTGGGCACGCTCGCGTTCTTCGCCGTGGTGACCGCGATGTCCGCCGTTCCGTCCTGGGTGCCCTGGCAGCCGCCGTCGAAGGCGATCAACGCCCTGAGCGACCACGCCAGGAGCAGCGCCACGGGTCTCGTCGGCGGACTGGTCAAAGATCTCATGGACAACCTCGGCCTGGGGTTCCTGGCCTTCTGGGGCAAGTGACCTGGTCGTCGTTTCCTCGATCGCGACTTTGGAAAAAGGTTCGCCGAGGGCGCGATTGAGTGGGGCGGGGCCGGAAGGAGTGCCATGAGCGTGCCGACGGCTGGTCAGCTCGGGCCCTACCGCCTGCTGTCGCGGCTCGGGGCGGGCGGGTTCGGCGAGGTCCACCTGGCGCTCGACCCCGAGGGTCACACGGTCGCGGTCAAGGTCCTGCATCCGCATGTCGCGGCGGACGAGGCCGCGCTCGCCCGGCTGGGCCGCGAGGTCGAGACCATGCGCCGGGTGCGGGGCCCGCACATCGCGGAGGTGCTCGACGCCTCCCTGTCCGGCGCCCGGCCCTATCTGGTGACCAGATATGTCCAGGGCCGCTCCCTGGCGGCGGTGCTCGCCACCACGGGCCCGCTCCGGGGCGAGGAGCTGGTGCGGCTGGCGCGCGGGCTGGCCGAGGCGCTGGCGTCCATCCACGGAGCCGGCATAGTCCACCGCGACCTGAAACCGGCGAACGTCATCCTCGCCGACGGGGAGCCCCACGTCATCGACTTCGGCATCGCGTGCGCGCTCGACTCCGCCTCGGTGACGGCCTCGGGCGCCGTGATCGGCACCCCCGGATACCTCGCGCCCGAGGTGCTGGAGGGCGGGGAGGCGGGCCCCTCGGCCGACGTGTTCGCCTGGGGCGCCACCGTGGCCTACGCCGCCTCCGGACGGCAGCCGTACGGCACCGGCCCGGCGCCCGCGGTGGCTTACCGCGTCGTGCACCATGAACCCGACCTCGACGAGGTGCCCTCGTGGCTGGTGCCGCTGCTCGGCGAGTGCCTGCGGGCCGACCCCGCCGCGCGGCCCACGGCGGCGCAGCTCTGCGCCAGGCTGGGCGTCGCGGCGCCGCAGGTGACGGTGCCACCCGCGCGGCGGCCCGTCCCCGAGGTGAGGGAGCCGCCCACCCAGGAGTGGCGGCCGGGCGTGCGGGAGGCCTCGGGAACCGTGGACGAGGCGCTGGCCCGGCATCGCGAGAAGGTGCGCAAGCGCTGGGTGGTCGGCACGGGCGTGGTCTCCGGGCTGGTCGCCGCCGCCGTGCGGGCGTACATACCCGAGATGTCACTGCTCGTCCTCGCCGCGTACGGCGTCGGGGTGCTGGTCGACGCGGGGCTGGGCGTCGCGGCCAGAGCACGGGCGCGCGTGGTGTTCGACCTGGTCACCGGGGCGGGTACGGTCGGTCTGTACGCCGCGCTGACCGCGCTGTTCAGCCCCTTCACGTTGCTGCTGGCTCTGGCGACGGTGATGGTCGTGCTCGTGATGGTCGCGTTCGCCAGCTGATCCTGGGGGGCGCCCGCGGGGCGGGGCAAGCTCTGGAATAAAGTTCGGTAGGGTGGGAAGTGGATGCCGCGAGAGCCCGTGCAGCTGCGGGTTTGCCGCTAAGCTACCAGCGGGTAACATATCGGTGGATGGGACGAGCTGCCGACACGGAGATCGTCTCAGGCCACCCAACGTCACGGCGCTCCAGGGCGCATGACAGTCTGTAGGCGGCTCCCGGTGCCGGTCACCGGGGCAGCCCGCACGACGTGTGCGTACCCCGCGTGCACGTGCCGAGGAATCGGCGCCAGCCCAGCGATGTGGTGGCGCCTGTGAAACGGGAGGTCGGCCACCGGCCATGAACATCGTCGTCTGCGTGAAGCAGGTCCCCGACACGGCGACCGAGCGCAAGCTGAGTACCAAGGACAACACGCTCGACCGTGACGCCGCGGACGGCGTCATCAACGAGCTGTGTGAATACGCCGTCGAAGAGGCGCTCAAGATCAAGGAGGCCCACGGCGGCGAGGTCACCGTCCTCACCATGGGCCCGGGCAAGGCCTCCGACACGATCCGCAAGGCCCTCGCGATGGGCGCCGACAAGGCCGTCCATCTGATCGACGACGCCCTGCACGGCTCGGACGCGCTGTCCACCTCCTACGCCCTGGCCCAGACGCTGAAAAAGATCGGTTTCGACCTGGTCATCCTCGGCTCGGAGTCCACCGACGCCCGCACGGGCGTGCTCGCCGCCATGCTGGCCGAGCGCCTCGGCGCGCCGCAGCTCACGCTGGCCAGCAAGGTCGACATCGACGGGTCCACCATCAAGATCCAGCGTGTCACCGACTACGGCTTCGACAGGGTCGAGGCCACGCTGCCCGCGGTCGTCTCCGTGGTCGAGAAGATCAACGAGCCGCGCTACCCGTCCTTCAAGGGCATCATGGCCGCGAAGAAGAAGCCGGTGGAGACCCTCGGCGTCGCGGACGCGGAGATCGACACCTCCCAGGTCGGCCTGAGCGGCGCCTGGAGCGAGGTGGCGGAGTTCGCCGTCGCACCGCCGCGCGCGGCCGGCACCATCGTCAAGGACGAGGGCGACGGCGGCTCCAAGGCCGCCGACTTCCTCGCGTCGAAGAAGTTCATCTAAGGGGGACCGATGGCTGAGATTCTGGTTCTCGTCGAGCACGTCGACGGTGCGGTCAAGAAGGTCACCCTGGAGCTGCTGACGCTGGCCCGCTCGCTGGGCTCGCCTTCCGCGGTGTGGGCCGGTCCTGGCTACTCCGCGGACGCCAAGGTCAAGCTGGCCGAGTTCGGCGCCGACAAGGTCTACGTCGCCGACGCCGCCGAGATCACCGACTACGTGGTGGCGCCGAAGGCCGAGCTGCTCGCCCAGCTCGTCTCCTCCGCCTCTCCGGCGGCGGTCCTCGTGGCCGCGACCGCCGAGGGCAAGGAGATCGCCGGGCGCCTCGCGATCAAGACGGACTCCGGCGTGCTCACCGACGCGGTCGGCATCGGCGACGGCTTCGTCGCCGAGCAGTCGATCTTCGGTGGTGGCGTCAACGTGAAGTCCAAGGTCGTCAAGGGCACCCCGATCGTGGCGGTGCGCCCCAACTCCACCGCCCCCGAGGCCTCCACGGGAGCGGCGGCAGAGGAGCAGGTGTCGCTGTCGCTGTCCGACGCGGCCAAGACGGCCAAGGTCGTCGAGCGCGTCGTGGAGGAGAAGGGCGCCCGCCCCGAGCTCGCCGAGGCCGCGATCGTGGTCTCCGGCGGCCGCGGAGTCGGCTCGGCCGAGAACTTCTCGATCATCGAGAGGCTGGCCGACACCCTCGGCGCCGCCGTGGGCGCCTCGCGTGCCGCGACCGACGCCGGGTGGTACCCCCACCAGTTCCAGGTCGGGCAGACCGGCAAGACCGTGTCGCCGCAGCTCTACATCGCGGCGGGCATCTCCGGGGCCATCCAGCACCGGGCCGGCATGCAGACCGCCAAGACGATCATCGCGATCAACAAGGACCCTGAGGCTCCGATCTTCGAGCTGGCGGACTTCGGCGTCGTGGGCGACCTCAACCAGGTCGTCCCGCAGCTGTCCGAAGAGGTCGACAAGCGCAAGTAGCCACCTCGCCCACCGACGGCGGCCAGAAGTGGATACAACGGCGCCGCACCCGCGAAGGCGGGCGCGGCGCCGTTCGCTTCGGGGCACGCCGGTGTGACCTCCCTGGTCACGCGGCCAGCTTCAGGGGCTTCCTGTCCGTGAGCTCGTGGATCTCGGCGCCGTCCGTACGCGTCTCGGAGCGGGGCAGGAAGTGCGCGGCCACCGCGATGAACACGCCCAGCACCACCGCCACGCCGAGCGCGGCCCGCAGCGTCGCGGCGTGGCTGAGGAAGCCGATCACCACGGGGCCGAGGAGCAGGCCCGCGTACCCCATCGCGCCGGTCTGGGCGATGGCGGGACCGGGGGTGCCGGTGGCCGAGCCGGCCAGCGAGATCGCCATCGGCGAGACCGTCGCGACGGCGAGACCGATGAGGATCATCCCGCCGACGGCCACCACCGGGGACGACGTGGTGATCACGAGCGCGAAGGTCGCGGCCGTGCCGAGCCCGGCGGCCATGATCAGGCGGCGGGCGCCGACCGCGGTGCGCAGCCGGTCACCGGTGAGCCGGGAGAGCAGCATGCCCGCCTCGAAGATCGGGTAGCCGAGGGCGGCGACCGCCTCGGGGACGCCGATGGTGTCACGCAGGAACAGGCCGTTCCAGTCCGCCACCGCGCCCTCGACCATGAAGGCGCCGAACGCGATCGCGCCGAGCAGGTACACGACCGGGGGCATCCGCCGCCTCGCCCTGCCGGACCCGGTCCGCACGGACACCGTGTCCGGCAGGAAGCCTCGGCTGAGCAGGTACGCCCCGGGGGCCGACACCAGGGCGACGGCCGTCAGGTTGGCGGTGAACGACACCCCGGCGGAGATGGCCACGGTGCCGAGCAGCCCGGCCGACATGGCGCCCACGCACCAGCCGGCGTGCATGCCGTTCATCAGGGGGCGGCCGTAGGCGCGCTCCACCGCCGAGCCCTGGGCGTTCATCGCGACGTCCACGGCCCCGAAGAACATGCCGAACAGCCCGGCCGCGACGACCATCGCGGGGAACGACGGGGCGAAGGCCACGCCGAGCAGGGATGCCGCGCAGAGCGGAGCCCCGACCCGCAGGACGGAGCGGCTGCCCGCCCGTGCCATCACTCCGCGCATGGACTGCATGGTCACCAGCGCCCCGACCCCCCACGCGAGGAGCACGACGCCGACCGAGGCCTCGGACAGGCCGAGTTTGTCGGTCAGCGCGGGGATGCGCACGGTGAACGTGCCGCACATGAGGCCGGCGAGGACGAAGGTGAGGATCGCCCGGGAGCGGGCGGTCCTCAGGTCGGGGGTCATCACAAAGTCCTTTCAAGGGTTCTACGCAGCGGTGTAACGGTGTGGGGGGAATGTGGGACGTCGGCGCATCCGGGGTGGCACGCCACGGTGGCACGCGGACCGGGAGGCGTCCCGCGGCTCAGACGGCCGGGGACCTGTCCGCGCTCACGCGGGCCGGGACGACCCGCCGGGGCTCAGGCGGGCGGGGAGGACCCCGCCGCGCTGAGGCGGCACGGGTGGATGCGGACGCGGAGCGGGACGAGCCTGACGGCCGGGTGGAGACGCCCGGGGGTCAGGCGGCCGGGGTCAGGCGGGGCCGCACGCGGGGACGGCCCTTACGGACAGGCCCGCAAGGGTGAGTGCTCTGCCGAGGTCAAGGGCTCGCGAGAAGGGCCAGGAGCCCGCGATGCAGCTTCTCGTAGTGGGCCTCGCCGTAGAAACCGGGGTCGTGGCTCACCACATCCCACAACCCCTCGCAGGCGAGCCGCACTATCTGGGCCGCCATCGGGTCGGCCTCGGTCTCCATGCCCTCGCGATGCCACCGGGCCATCGCCTCGCGCAGGGGCGCGAGCAGCTCGGGGTCGCCGGCCGCGCCGGTGACCACCGCCCAGCGTCTCAGGCGCCCGCTCTGGATCGCCGTGAACGTCGCGGCGAGGTAGGCCCGGCTGTACGTGCTTTCGTCCTGTGAGGCGACCAGCTCGTCGAAGTCGGCGATGAGCCGCTCGATCATGCCCTTGATCAGGGCCTCTTTGGTGCTGAAGTGGTAGAGGAGACCGCCTTTGCTCACGCCGGCGCGCTCGGCCACGGCCGACAGGGTGAGGCACTGGGCCCCCTGATCGGCTAGCAGCCTTTCCGCCGCGTCCAAAAGCTCATCTTTCCTCACATCCGTAACTATACCGTCTGGACGGTACAGTTCTCAAACTGGGTACCCTGGGTACGTCATGGCATACCTAGACCACGCGGCGACCACGCCGATGCTCACCGAAGCGATCGAGGCGATGACCGCACAGCTCGTGCGCGTCGGCAACGCCTCTTCCCTCCATGCGGCGGGCCGCCGCACCCGCAGGGTCATCGAGGAGTCGCGCGAGGCCATCGCCGACGCGCTCGGGGCACGGCCCAGCGAGGTCGTGTTCACCTCCGGGGGCACGGAAGCCGACAACCTCGCCATCAAGGGGCTCTTCTGGGCGCGCCGCGCGGCCTCAGGGGCCGACCGGGTGCTGATCAGCGCCGTCGAGCACCACGCCGCCCTCGACCCGGCCCACTGGCTTGGCGACCGGCAGGGCGCCTCCGTCGAGCTCCTGGCCGTCGACGAGTACGGCCGCGTCCATCCCGACACCCTGCGGGCGGCGATCGAGAGCGATCCGGGGCGCGTGGCCGTGGTCAGCGTCATGTGGGCCAACAACGAGGTCGGCACCGTCCAGCCGATCCCCGAGCTGGCGGCGATCGCCGGTGAGCACGGCATTCCCTTCCACACCGACGCGGTCCAGGCCGTGGGGCAGTTGCCGGTGTCGTTCACGGAGTCGGGCGTCCAGGCGCTCACCCTGTCCGGCCACAAGGTCGGCGGCCCCATGGGCGTCGGAGCGCTGCTGCTGGCGCGCGGCGTCGACCCGGTCCCCGTGCTCCACGGCGGGGGTCAGGAGCGCGACGTGCGCTCGGGCACCCTCGACGCCCCGGCGATCGCCGGGTTCGCGGCGGCCGTACGGGCGGCGGTGGAGCGGCGCGAGGAGAAGGCGGCCCGGCTGCGCGCCCTGCGCGACGAGCTGATCGCCAGGGTCAGGAGCGCCGTGCCCGACGTGATCCTCAACGGGCACCCAGACGAGCGCCTTCCCGGCAACGCCCACTTCTCCTTCCCCGGCTGTGAGGGCGACGCGCTGCTGATGCTGCTCGACGCCAAGGGCATCGAGTGCTCGACGGGCTCCGCCTGCTCCGCCGGCGTCGCCCAGCCGTCTCACGTGCTGCTGGCCATGGGGTCCGACGCCGTACGGGCGCGCGGGTCGCTGCGCTTCACCCTAGGCCACACCTCCACCAGCGCCGACGTGGACGAGCTGGTAGAGGTGATCGGCGGCGTCGTCGAGCGCGCCCGCCGCGCCGGTCTGACATAGGCCTCATGGGCCACGAGACGTACACGATCGGGCAGCTCTCCAAGCTGTCCGGGCTCCCGGTGAAGACGATCAGGTACTACTCCGACGTCGGCGTCCTGCCCGAGCGGTCCCGCACCCCGGCCGGCTACCGGGTGTACGGCGAGAGCGACCTGGCGAGGCTGGAGCTCGTCCGCACCCTTCGCGACATCGGCGTCGACCTGGCGACGATCCGCTCCCTCGGCGAGCGCGATCTCCGTCAGGTGCTGGCCCTCCACCTGCGCACGGTTGAGACCCAGCTCAAGGGCCTGCAGCGCACCCGGGCGGTCCTGCGGGCCACGCTCGACCGGGGCGAGACCTCGGAGGCCGACCTGCGCAGGCTCAACACGCTCGGCCGGATCGGCGCCGCCGAGCGCGAGGCGATGATGGACTCCTTCGTGGCCGAGGTCGGGGGAGGGATCCGCGCCCGCGAGCAGTGGCTGACGCGGCTGCGGGAGGCCATGGTGCCCGAGCTGCCGGCCGAGCCGACCGTCGAGCAGCTCGACGCGTGGCTGGAGCTGGCCGAGCTGCTCTCCGACGAGGACTACCGGGCGAGCCTTCGCCGCCAGAGCGACGACTTCTGGCAGAGGCGCGAGCGCGCCGGGGAGCCCGGCCAGGCGAGCTGGGACGAGGCCAACGAGGCCGTCACCGAGACGGTGCTCGCCGCCCTCGACGAGGGCGTGGAGCCCGGTTCCGCCGAGGCGGTGCCGATCCTCGACCGGGTCGTGGCCCTCCTCGGCACGATGTACGGCGAGACGGACGGCCCGGAGTTCCGGCGGTCGCTGTCACGCGGCTACGAGGAGCACGATCCGCGTGCCGCACGCCACTGGGAGCTGGTCGCCGCCATCCAGAACACCCCGTGGCCGCACCCGCAGACCCGCGCCCACACCTGGATCGCCGAGGCCCTGCGCCTCAACCTCCCCTGACCCGCCGTACGTCCGCCCGGCGGCCCCGCCTCGATCGGCCCCTGGCACTCGACTCATTCGCTCAGCGCGTCCGAAGCTGCCGGCCCGGGCGCGTACCGAGGCCCAGGACGCGCTTGAGCGGGCGACCGCTGACCGGGACCGCTTACAGACACTCGTCGAAGAGCTGAACGCCCGCTTGGCCGACATGGAGGCCGAATTCGCCGCCAGCCTTCGGAAGATCAAGAAGCCGTCCGCCACCGAACGGGACAACCTCATCGCGCGGGCCGTCCACGTCGCCCGGCAGCCTCGCACCGAGCGGGAGGTCCGCGAGGAGGTCGACCGGATGCTCCGAGCCTCCGGTTGGCTGGTGCAGGACGCCGACCGGGTGAACCTGTACGCCGGCTCCGCGAGGCCTACACCGCTCGCGGCCCGGCCGACTACCTGCTCTACGTCGACCGCAAACTGGTCGGCGTCGTGGAGGCCAAGCGCGAGGGGACGGCGCTGCGCGCGGTGGAGAAGCAGTCCGCCCGCTACGCCGCAGGGCTGACCGCGTCCCAGCAGATGCAGGCCTGGCGGATGCCGCTGCCGTTCCGCTACGAGACGACGGCGACCGAGACCCACTTCACCAACACGCTCAACCTCAACCCTTGGTCCCGCGAGGTCTTCTCCTTCCATCGGCCCGAGACGCTGGCCCGGTGGATGCGTACGGCCGAAGAGGACGAGGCGGCGCAGACCCTCCACGCCAAGCTGCACCGCGGCCTGCCGGAGCTGGTCGAGAAGGGGCTGCGCCCGGCGCAGGCGCGTGCCGTGCGGGGATTTGAGGCGTCACTCCAACGGAACGCGCCGCGTTCCCTCATCCAGATGGCGACCGGAGCGGGCAAGACCTACACCGCGGTCACCTCGTCCTACCGGCTGCTCCGGCACGCAGGGGCGTACCGGATCCTGTTCCTGGTGGACCGGAACAACCTGGGCAAGCAGGCGTACACCGAGTTCACCAACTACGTCACGCCCGACGACGGCCGCAAGTTCAGCGACCTGCTCAACGTGCAGCGGCTCGCGAACGCCGACATGCTCGGCTCCTCCGAGGTCGCAGGAGATCGTGGAGGACCTGGAGGCCGCGCTGAGCGAGTTCGCCGCAATCGCCGAGGCACTACAGCAGTCGCGCGAGAGGTCCGCCGACTCATAGATATCCCGGATGAGGGCGAATACAGGGCGTACGAGGTGGGACTCTGGCGGATCGCCGGAAACGGCGAAGCGGTTCGCATCACTTCTGGTGCGATTCCGTTGGAGTCCCACGTCTCGTCTGGTGAGGGGTTGTGCCTCCGTTGAGATGGTGCATCCGTACCTCAGGCGTTTTGGGGAGGCGCGACGGCCAGGAGCTTGCGTAGCTCTATGGCGGAAGGGCCACTTCGCCGGACTGGGGGGACAGCACGGAGGACCATGTTGGCGGTTTCGATCACGTGGTGGCTGCGGTAGGCGGGGGTGACCGCGTCGATCGCTGTTGCCGCCTGATGTAGGCCCTCGTCGATGCCGCCTTGGGTGACCGTGCACAGTGCACTGTGCAGTTGGACGTTGACGAGGTACACGTAGTCCCGGGTGACCATCAGCACCTTCTCCCGGGCAGTGCCCGCCGCGGAATCGTTGCCCACTCCGGAGTACACCCAGCTTTCCGCGAAGTGGAGCCCATCTGGCTTCCAGAAGCCATACCGGTCCGTGCCGCCCTGTTCCGCGGCCTTGTGCAGGGTGACCAGCGTCCCGAGTGCTTCGTCGTGCCTGCCGAGCATCGACAGCGCCTTCGCTTCGGTGGTCAGCAGCTTGAGGTAGGGCTTGTCGGTGAGCTGCTGGGCACTGCGTACCATGCGCAGGATCGTTTCCGGGGCGCGTTGGCCGTAGAGGCCGTGGCCAGTTTCCTCAGCTCGGACGAGGAGGCGGAGCGCCAGGTCCCCGGAGGCGTCGGCCGCCTGACGGGCGCTGTACCACCAGCGGATGGCCGCGCCGTGATCGCCCAGCCGGGTCAGTGCGTTGGCCTGGAGCGAGGAGAGCATGGCGGTGATGCGCTGGAGCTCCGTCACCTCGGCCGGAGTGGAGACCTGGGACTGGCCTCGCACCGCCATCAGGTCGATGAACAGGTCGGCGGCGACCTGGGCCGGCGGCCGGGTACGCAGGGCGTGCAGGTGGTCGGCGCAGGCCAGTTCCCAGTCTTCGAGGGCTCGGTGCGGGTGGTCGAAGGAGAGGTCGAGGAGCTGGCGGAAGGGTTCGCTGGAGAGGCCGAAGGTGCCGAGGGTGCCGAGTCCGGCGAGGAGTTGGAGGGCGGCTCGACGTTCCATGTCGTCGTCTCCAATGCCGTAAGGGGGATTTTCCAGATATCTACCCGCGTGCTGTTGTGCTGATTCGGTGGCGGCTTTCAAAGCGGTCAGTGTGTCGTACAGGGCGGTGAGGATGCCGTGTGCGCCGTACACCTCGTCCAGGCGGTGGATCATGTCCGGCGGGGGTGTCCGCTCGCCGCGCTCCCATTTGGCCAGGTTGGAGAAGTCGGTGTACATCTGTTCGCCGGCTCGGCGCAGCCCGAGGTTGGATCTGCTCTCGCGGCAGCGGCGCATGACCGCGCCGAACAGGTGCCAGGCCGAGGCGTGCGGGTCGATCGGGTCTGCGGTCACGGCGCCCCTCGCGATCGTGCTCCGGCGCGGTCACGCCCGGACCGCACCACTGTGTGTCTTCCACCACCTTTGATCACTCTGAATCATCGCACCGCTACTCGAAGTAATGCACATGGATCATACATACCGGGGGCCGAAGGCCGGGAGCGGAGGTGCCCGTGGGCGCGGCAGGTAGACAGAGCCAGGGCTCCCTCAGGCGGCATCCGGCGACTTCTCGCTGACGGGCAGGCGCATCGTCCGGTCTCCGAGTCGACGACCAGATGCAAGCGTGCCCCCCAGCGCCTCTACGTAGCGGGCGATGACCTCAAGGGCATGCTCGATCTGTGAGACGCGGGCAACGCTCACACTCATGGCGCTGGCGACGTCCTTCTGTCCGTGTCCAAGTTGCTTGCCTCGGCAAGCTGATGGCCGCGCGCCTCGGCGAGGAGCTTCCTGGCGCCCTCCTCGATCAGTGCTCCAGGTCGGCCCAGTCCCTCGGCGCCCTCGGCATGTTCACTCCCCTTCGTCGCTGGTGTACTCGGTATAGAGCTGTATGGCCAGGAGGACGTTCTTCTTGTACCACCGTTCCCAGTCGCCCGCCTTGTCGCCGCCCAGCAACAGCAGCGCCGCCCGCGCTGCGGGCCAGCGCCGGGGCGATCCGGAACAACCGGCCCGAGGAGGCCGGCGAATACCTCGGCCTCGCGAAGACCGCCGGGACCAGACTCGGCCGTGAGCACGACCTCGGCGGGCAGAAGGCGTTCGGGCCGTTGACCGTCGCGCTGCAGTACCCCGAGAACGCGTTGATCGAGGACCGGCCCGACAAGGCGCTGGAGGCGATGGAGGCGATGGACGACCTGCCGCACGGCGTCGGAAGACCAAGTCCAAGAGCTTCCGTACGAAGGGCCTGGCCGAGAACTTCCTGTCTGACCTGCGACAGGCGGCCAAGGCTGGGGAGGCCTTCGATATCACCAGCGCATTGCCGACGTCGATGCTTGCTCCTGAGCCGTCCGCGGGGCCGACGTTCTTGGAGTTCACACGATCCTACGTGGTGAGCCGTTGGCGTGGCTCGGCGGCCCGGACGCGGGAAACCGACGTACACGGTCTCCTTTCGCTGGTCCCGGCGCTGGTGGGGGACCTGCCGGACCGGCCGAGGGACGCGGACATGCGCGCCGTGCTACGGGGATACGTCTTGCTGCCTGCCGATCGGCGCGGCGAAGTTCCTCATGACCTTGTGCCGGTGCTGAGCTGGTTGGAGAAGGCGTCATTGCCGCTGGTCGACTTGCAGGATCCGCGCGTGACGCGGACCGCGCTTGATGCCATCTCCGTGACCTTCGCTGGCAAGGACGCTGCTGCCAACACAGTTCGCCGTAAGCGGGAAGTCCTCCACCACCTGCTCGAACTCGCCGTGGAGCACAAGGAACTCCCGGTCAATCCGCTGCAAGCAATCAAGTGGACCCCACCCAAGGTTGCCGGCACGGTCGACCCCCGTACGGTCGTCAACCCCGAACAGGCCCGTGCGCTGCTGGCGGCCGTTCCTACGGTCGGCCGAACCCGTGGCGCTCGGCTGCACGGGATGTTCGCATGTATGTACTACGCCGCGCTCCCGCCGGAAGAGGCGGCGGGTCTACGTCGGCAGAACTGCGACCTCCCGGAAGAGGGTTGGGGCCTGCTCAGTATTGAGAAGGCGCGTCCTCAGGCGAACAAGCGGTGGACCAACTCCGGGGAGATCACGACTCCCGGGGCCTCAAGCACCGGGCTAAGGACGACACTCGTGAGATCCCCATCCCTCCTGTCTTGGTCGCCATCCTCCGCGTCACGCTGCCGTCTTGCTGTGGCTCAACGTCGGCGTTCCGGCGACCGAAGTTGCCACACGAGCCGGCCACAGTGTCGACGTGCTCCTGAAGGTGTACGCCAAGTGCATCGAGGGACAGCGAGCGCGCGCCAACTACAAGATCTCCGAAGCGCTGGACGAGTGATCGACACGGACGCGCTGAAGCTGACACCTCTGCAGGGGTACTGGGGTCACGCTGTTACGCGAACGATGAAGGCGTTCGTCATACACGCTCTGTTTCGCCTCGCTGATGCTGCAGGATTGGGTGATCAAGAGCACTGTGTGATCTTCGGGGACAGTGCATGATCGCAGCAAAGGGGCAAGACATGACAAACGGCTACCCATCGGTAACGCTGAGCATTGGTGGAGCTTGACCTATACTTGGCGAAGACGTGTTGCGAGCTCTGCCGAAGCAACCTATCCTGAACTAGTTGCTGCCCGCCGTTCTCCGGAACTGGCGGGCCTTTTTTGTGTGAGGTGCTCGATGGCGAGCGGAGTGACCCTCTCGGCATGCATGGTGATCGATTACCAGAACATCCACCTCACGGCTGGTGGCCTGTTCGCGCCGCACGGGACACATGCCAAAGACACCCTTGTGAGCCCTCTGGCCTTCGCTGAGCGGGTACTCGAAGTGCGAGCCG
Source organism: Sphaerisporangium sp. NPDC088356 (assembly GCF_040685555.1). Classification (NCBI taxonomy): domain Bacteria; kingdom Bacillati; phylum Actinomycetota; class Actinomycetes; order Streptosporangiales; family Streptosporangiaceae; genus Sphaerisporangium; species Sphaerisporangium sp. NPDC088356. The sequence goes on along the minus strand of NZ_JBFBIK010000004.1, from coordinate 552 downwards.
GTCTCCAGATCCATCCCAACCCAAAGCCTGTGTCACTGGCTGGAGTCCACGTCTTCAGGGGCTCTCCTAGTAATGCTCGAGAGCCGGTTCTGTACAGCGTGACCCAAAGACAGAAGGCTGAATGGACCCGTGACGCACGCGTAAAAGTGACCTACCGCCCTTTGCGCTACCCATCCGACTGGGGACAACGTACCTGCATCGAGAAGGCGCGCGAGAAGGGCATCGATGTGATGGTTGCCCTGGAGCTGGTTCAACTCGCTCAGTTTGGTCCGTACGACATAGCCATCTTGGCTTCTCATGATACGGACATGGAGCCAGCCCTAGAGATGGCGGCTAGTGTCGGGCGCGTCAAGATCGAGACTGCAGGCTGGCAGGGAGCAAGGCGTTTGCGACTATCGGGACGTTCCCTCTGGCACACCGCCTTGGGCGGCCCAGACTTCGTCAAGGTGCGAGATCGGCGATCATATGACCAATGATGGCTACGTTGGCCAGGTCGGCACGGCCCCGGCGTGGAGTGAGTTCGATGTGGCATGAGGGGGTTCGGCCGGAGAT